>NZ_BAABAT010000012.1:0-272329 GCF_039537565.1 Dactylosporangium darangshiense | reverse complement strand
CCCCCCGCGACGGGACCCCGAGTTCGTGTGCCCCGCTCAGGGCTGCGGCTTGTACGTCGCCGCGGAGAAGTCGGCCGGGAGGCCGCCGCCGGTCATGTCCTGCACCCACAGGCCGAAGAAGGCGCCGGTGAAGCCCCCGCCGTTGCACTCGCGGGCGTACTCGTCGGAGAGAATGCTCGCGTCGAACGGGCCCCACTGCGTCTCGCCGCAGGAGGCACGCAGCGCGCCCCCGTCGAGGTCCAGCCGCAGCCGCACCGGCCCCGCGACGGGCACCGCTGGGCTGTGCAGCCGCAGCCGCCCGTCGTCGCTGGACAGCACGTCGACGATCGCGCCGGCCCGCTCGTCGAAGCCGACCCGCAGGAAGTACCAGTTGCGGCTGTTGTAGTACGCGGTGACGCCCGCCATGTGCTGGAAATGCGCCGGGCGGAACTCGACGGTCGCCTCGAACGTGGCGCGGGCGTGCTGGACGCGCCGCGCGACGAGGCTCTCCCCCGCCGGCGCACCGGCGGACCGGCCGCCGTGTATGCGCAGGTGCCCCGGGCGGGCCTGGGTGGACAGCCAGTCGCGGTGCGCCGGGCGGCGCAGGGTGCTCCAGTGCGGGCCGAGGCCGGGCGCGGCGAAGTCGTCGGTCTCCGGCTCGTCCGGCCACGGGTGGCTGGGCAGCGCGGGGGCGGGGACCTCGTCATGGGGTACACCACCGTCAATGCGCGGCCATCCCGCCTCCGTCCACGTGACGCGCTGGATCGCCGTCTCGCGGCCGAGCACGCAGCGCCCACGAGGGCTCAGCGGCCGGCCGGTGAGGTGGGCGAAGAACCACTCTCCGGCCGGGGTGGCCACGAGGCTGCCGTGCCCGGCCTTCTGCAGCGTCAGGTCGGGCCGGTGCACGGAGGTGATCAGCGGCGTGCCCGGGTCGGTCTCGTAGGGGCCGAGCACATCCCGGGAGCGCGCGACGGTCGCCTGGTGGAACCAGTCGGTGCCGCCCTCGGCGGTGACGAGGTAGTACCAGCCGTCGCGGCGGTACAGGTGCGGGCCCTCGGTCATGCCGGCCGCGGTGCCGGTGTAGATGGTGACGGGCTCGCCGAGGAGCCGGCGGGCGGCGCGGTCGTACTCCTGCGCGATGATGCCGTTGGCCCACGGGTTGCCGGGGCGCCAGTCCGTGCGGTTGGACAGCAGCCAGCTGCGCGCGCCGTCGTGGAACAGCGACGCGTCGAAGCCCTGCGCGTGCAGCGGCACCGGGTCGGACCACGGACCCTCGATCGACGGGGCGGTCACCAGGTAGTTCGGCGTGTCCCAGAAGCCGGAGTAGGACTTCACGTCGGTGTACACGAGGTGGAACAGCCCGTCGGCGTAGGACAGGCACGGCGCCCAGATGCCGCCGGAGTCCCGGTTGCCGGTCATGTCCAGCAGCCGCAGGCTGTCCAGGGCGCCGCCGATGGCCCGCCAGTGCACGAGGTCGCGCGAGTGGTGCAGGCGCACGCCCGGGTACCACTCGAAGGTCGAGGTGGCGAGGTAGTAGTCCTCTCCGACCCGGAGGATCGACGGGTCCGGGTGGAAACCGGGCAGGACCGGGTTGACGATGTTCAATTGCGCTCCCATCTACTTGCCGAGGATTCCGAAAGTCGCCCCGCGGTTTCGGGAAACATTTCGGAGGGAGGGCGTGTGGGGTGTACGGTGCCGATCACAAGCCACCCCACGGGGAACAGGCAACCGTTTTCGAAAAACACAGGTGACGTCATGACCCTGAACGGCAGGCCGACAATGGCCGAGATCGCGCGGGAGGCGCGGGTCGCGGTGTCGACGGTTTCGAAGGTCCTCAACGGCCACACGGACGTTTCGGCGAGGACGCGCCAGACCGTCGAGCGGCTGCTGGCCGAGCGCGGCTACCAGCGCCCGCGGGCGGCCAAGAACGGCCGGCGCCGCCGCACCGACCTGATCGACCTGGTCATCAATGATCTCGACAGCGTCTGGGGCCTGTCGATCCTCACCGGCGTCGAGGAGGTCGTCGAGGAGGCGGGCCTGGGCCTGGTCGTCTCCGCCGTGCACAACCGCCAGTCGCTGACCCGGCGCTGGGTCGAGTCGCTGCTGGCCCGCGGCTCGGAGGGCGCGATCCTGGTGCTGTCCGAGCTCGCCGAGCGCCAGCACGAGGACCTGCGCCGGCGCAACCTGCCGTTCGTCATCATCGACGCGGTCAATCAGCCGCCACCGGGCACGCCGTCGATCGGCGCGACGAACTTCGCCGGCGGCTACGCAGCGGCCGAGCACCTGGCTTCGCTCGGGCATCGGCGCATCGCCGCGATCGGCGGGCACGAGCAGTTCCAGTGCACCCGGGCGCGCATCGCCGGCTACCGGGCGGCCCTGGAGTCGGCGGGGCTCCCGGTGGATCGGCAGCTCGTGCGGTACGGAAACTTTCACCACGACGGCGGCCTGCGCGCGGCCGAGGCGCTCCTCGCCCTGCCCGACCCGCCGACCGCGGTCTTCGCCGGCAGCGACCAGCAGGCCACCGGCGTCTACGAGGCGGTGCGCCGCGCCGGGCTGACCATCCCCGGCGACGTCAGCGTCGTCGGCTTCGACGACCTCAACTTCGCCCAGTGGACCGCGCCGCCGCTGACCACGGTCCGCCAGCCGCTGCACGAGATGGGCGTCGCCGCGGCCCGCACCCTGCTGCGCATCGTCAACGGCGAGCGGATCGAGTCCCCCCGCATCGAGCTGGCCACCGAGCTCGTCGTCCGGGAGAGCACCGCCCCGCCGCAGCGCTGACCGTCTTCAGTGTCTTTTCAGGATCCGTCTGCGACCTTGAGCGACTCCAGACCGGGGCCGTAGGGGAGGACGGATTTGGACGGGACAGTGAGCGCGCGGGGCCGCCGCACGGCGCTGCTGCTGGTTGCGGTGGGCCTCGTGGTGTGGTCGGCGATGCACCTGTCCGCGCTGGGCGCGTCCTGGTCGCAGGCCTGGCGGATGATCGCCCACCTGGGCTGGCGCTGGCCGCTGCTGCTCGGCGCGGTGTGGCTGCTGGGCCTGGTCGTGCACACGTTCGTGCTCACCGCGTCGCTGCCGGGCCTCACGCACCGCCGCGCGCTGACCCTGAACCTGTCGGGCAGCGCCGTGTCGAACGTCCTGCCCCTCGGTGGCGTCGCCGGCACCGCCCTCAACCTCGGCATGGTCCGCGGCTGGGGCCACACCGGCCTGGAGTTCGCCCGCTTCGTGGTCGTCTCGAAGGCCTGGGACCTCGTCGCGAAGCTCGTGATGCCACTGGTGGCCGTTGCGGTACTGCTCCTGGCCGACGCCGACCCCGGTTCTCTGTGGCTGGTCTGCGCGACCGCGAGCGCCGTCGTGGGCGCCCTGGTCGTCGCCGCCCTGCTCGGCCGGTCGTTGCTGCTGCTGCGCCTGGTCACCCTGGCGGAACGCCTCTTGCGCCGCCGCGGCTGGACGGCGGCGACGGCCGCCCTGCTCGACGGCACCGACCGGCTCGTGCGGCGCCGGTGGGCGGAGCTGAGCTGGGGCATGGCCGGGTACTGGCTGCTGCAGGGCGCCCTGCTCTGGCTGTGCCTCGAGGCGATCCACGTGCACCTGCCGTTCCCGGTCCTCCTGGCGGGCCTCGTCGTCGAGCGCCTGCTCACGCTGGCCGCCATCACGCCCGGCGGCGCGGGCCTGGTCGAGGCGGGCACGATCGCGGTCTTCATCGCCCTGGGCACCGACCCGACGGCGGCGCTGGCCGGCGTCCTGCTGTACCGCGCCTTCGTCTTCGTCGCCGAGATCCCCGTCGGCGGCCTGGCCACCGCCCTGTGGCTCCTGGCCCGGTAGGAGTCCTGCCTTGCGGATCGCTCACGTCACCGACGTATACCTGCCCCGCCTCGGCGGCGTCGAACTGCAGGTACACGACCTGGCCACGAGGCAGCAGACGGCCGGACACGAAACCCTGGTCCTCACCACCACCGCCGGTGGTCGCGGTCCGGACGACGTTCCGGTCCTCCGCGTCGGCCTCGTGGGCGCCGGTCCGTACCGGAAGGTAGGCGCCCGGAACCTGGCCGAGACCCTGCAGGCGCACGGCGTCGAGGCGGTGCACGCCCACGTCTCCGCGTTCTCCCCGCTGGCCTGGACCGCCGCCCGCCTGGCGGCCGCGGGCGGCCCGCCGACGGTCGTCTCCGTGCACTCGATGTGGCACGACATCATCCCGCTGGTACGCCGATTCGCCCGCTGGCAGGACGCGGCGGCCTGGCCCGTGCAGTGGGCGGCGGTGAGCAGCGCGGCGGCGTCCGCGGTCCGTGCGGCCCTGGACGGGACTCCGGTCGCGGTGCTGCCCAACGGCATCGACCCCGCCGCGTGGCTCCTGCCGCCGGCGCCTCCCACCGACCCCGTGCCGACCCTCATCAGCGTGATGCGGATGGTCCGCCGCAAGCGCCCCCGCGCCCTGCTGCGGACGCTGCTCGGTTTGCGCGCCACGCATCCGGGTCGCTTCCGCGCCGTGCTGGTCGGCGACGGTCCTCTGCTGCCGGGCCTGCGCCGCGAGATCGCGGCGGCCGGCGCCGGCGACGACATCCACCTGACCGGCGCCCTGGACCGCACCGCGATCCGTGCGCTGCTCTCGGCTTCCTCCGTGTACGTGGCTCCCGCCCCGCGCGAGTCCTTCGGCATCGCCGCCCTGGAGGCCCGCAGCGCCGGCTTGCCGGTGGTGGCGCGGGCCGGCAGCGGCGTCGCCGACTTCATCAGCCACGGTGTCGAGGGCTGGCTGGTCAACTCGGACGAGGAGCTCCGCTCGACTCTGGCCGCGTTGCTGGACGACCCGTCGAGGGCCGCGGCGGTGGCGCTGTACAACCGGTCGGTGGCCCCGTGCGTACGCTGGGAGACCGTGCTGGACGCCGCCGATGCCTTGTACGCGCGGTCCGCCGCGTTCCTGGGCCGCCGGACCCCGGCGTGACCTTCACTCTGGTGGCTTTCCACGCGCACCCGGACGACGAGACGTTGCTGACGGGCGGCACTCTGGCGCGCGCGGCTGCGGAGGGCCATCGCGTCGTGCTGGTGACCGCGACTTTGGGCGAATCGGGCCTTTCGGCAGGCCCGACGGGCGCCCTTCTTGGCGAGCGCCGCCACCGCGAGCTGTTGGCCGCCGCGACGGCCCTGGGCTGCGCCCGCGTGGAAACCCTCGGCTACCTCGACTCGGGCTTGGTTGCACCAGTTTACGGGGAAATATCCCATTCTGCGGGTCCCGGCGGCTGGTCAGCGGACTCCCGGCCCACCGACACGCCGGGCGACGGGCCGGCGGACGGCACGCGCTCCACTGACGCCGCGGGCGACCGGCCGCCGGACGGCACGCGCTCCACTGACGCCGCGGGCGACCGGCCGCCGGACGGCATGCGCTTCGCGGACGCCCCGGGCGACGGGCCGGCGGATGGCACGCGCTTCGCGGACGCCCCGGTGGACGAGGCGGCGGCGAGACTGGCGGCGATCTTGCGCGAGGAGCGGGCCGACGTGCTCACGGGCTACGACCCGCGCGGCGGCTACGGCCACCCCGACCACGTCCAGGTCCACCGCGTCGCCGCCGCGGCCGCCCGCCTGGCCGGCACGCCGGTCCTGCTCGAGGCCACTGTCGACCGCGCCGCACTGCGCCCGGCGCTCGCGGCCCTGCGCCTGGCCGGCCGCCTGCTGCCGTCGCTCCCGCTGGGCGGGGCGGCGACGGCGTTCACCGCACGCGCCGACATCACGCACGTCGTGGACGTCCGCGCGTACGGGCCGCAGAAGCGTGCGGCCATGCGCGCCCACGCCAGCCAGGGCGAGGGCGGCGGCGTGCGCACCCTGGCGCTGCTGTCGCGGCTGCCCGGCCCGCTGTTCCGGGCCGTTGCGGGGCGCGAGTGGTTCGTCGAGGTCGGCCGCGCGCCGGGCCCGAAACCCTGCGGGGACATCTTCGAGACCGTCCGCCGCGCACGGTCCGAAACCGACCACCGCTCACGGCCGGCGTCGCGGCCGTAGACCTGCCGCGGCCGTGGGCGACCAACACCGACCAGCACCAAGCAGCACCGAGGCAACCTGCCGCGGGCGCATCCGCAGCAGAGCGCGCGGCGCCGTCCCTGCGACGCGCACCCGCCACGACCTGGGTCGTCGCGGCGTCCCGCGACGGTTTCGCGGGCGTCGGCGACGCTTCGTTGTGGCGCTTCCGGGCTGGTCCCGATGCGATCGCTCAGCCGCCCCGAACGGACCCTGCGGTGCGGCTGACCGGTCTCCCTAACCGTAGACCATCCCACCAAATGGAGGCCCAGGCCGAGTGCTCAGCGTAACATTCCGTCACTCACCGCAGTGTCCCGCGTGCTACGAAGGAAGGCGGGGCTGCCGTACATGAAAGGCAGCAGGGCCAGCACCACCGCCGTGGCCAGGAACCAACCGGCCAGGACGTCCGACGGCCAGTGGGCCAGGAGCAGGATCCGGCTCAGGCCGACCAGCGCTGCCCAGGTGGCGGCGACGGCGGCGAAGGCGCGGCGAGGCCACGCCGGGGGCAGCAACGGGAAGACTACGACGATCGCGGCGCCGGCGGCGAGGGCCGATGACGTGGTGTGGCCGGACGGGAACGAGTAGCCGGTCGACTCGATGAGGCGGTCGACCGGGCGCGGGCGGGCGATCAGATGCAGCAGCGTGAGGCGCACGGCAGTGCCGGTCAAGGCCACGGCCGCAACGTACAGCGCCGCCCGCCAGCGGCGCAGGGCCGTCAGTGCGATCAGGCCGGCGGCCAGCAGGACCCACAGGACGAGAGGGTCGGCGCTGTGTGTCACCGCGGCGGTCGCGGATCGCACGGCGCCGTGCGATCCGGTGAATCGGCCGGCTGCCGCGCTCATGACCGCGTCGGGGTGCATGAGCACGGCGGACCTGGTTGCGGCCAAGATGGACAGGACGGCCAGCGCGAGCGCCGCCGCGCCGGCGAGCCACGTGGCGCGGCGCTGCAGGGTTTCGGGCGACGGCACACATCATGGTGACTCGGCGTGGCTGAAAACGGGCTGAACAACCCGTCATCCTCAGGATTGATTCAGGATCCCGATGTGACGCTGTGATCACGCGATGGGGGGCGGTCTGCCGTGCGGGTGCTGGTGGTCGAGGACGAGGTGAATCTCGCCGAGACGATTCGGGATGGGCTGGGTGTCGAAGGGTTCACCGTCGATCTGGTACACACCGGCGTCGACGGGTTGTGGGCCGCCACCGAGACGCCTTACGGGGCCTATGACGCGCTGATTCTGGACATCATGCTGCCGGGGTTGTCCGGATACGAAGTGTGCCGGCAGCTGCGGGAGCGCGAAGTGTGGACTCCGGTGCTCATGCTCACCGCCAAGGACGGGGAATACGACCAGGCGGACGCGTTCGACCTCGGCGCCGATGACTATCTCACCAAGCCGTTTTCCTTTGTGGTACTCGTGGCCCGCCTCCGTGCGCTCATTCGCCGCGGTGCGCCGCAAAGGCCGGTCGTGCTGAGCGCCGGGGATCTGCGGCTCGACCCGGTGCAGCGGCGTGTCACTCGGGGTACCGACGAAATCTCGGTGACGGCGAGGGAGTTTGCGTTGCTCGAGTTCATGTTGCGCCATCCCGGCGATGTGCTCAGCCGGACCGCGATCATCGAGAACGTGTGGGACGCCCATTTCGACGGGGACCCGAACATCGTCGAGGTGTACGTCGGGTATTTGCGGAAGAAGATCGACCATCCGTACGGGCGGACCGCTATCCGCACCGTCCGCGGTGCCGGTTATCGCCTGGACCCGGCCGGGGGCTGAGCGGGCGCCGGGGCCGGCGCGGCCGGCCGGGTGATGCGCACGTCGGGCATGACGGCGACGGCGGTCAGGGCCAGCAGGCCGCTCAGGCCGCCGATCCACCCCAGGCTCGTGGCGATGCCCGCCGTGACGGCCGCGGCGCCGGCGGACACCGCCAGGTGGTGTGAGAGCAGCCACTGGGCGCAGGCGAGGCTGGTGGCGCCGCCGATCTGCTTGGTCAGCATGGAGCCGGCCGTGGCGGTGCCGATGTCCGTGCGGGGGACGCTGTTCTGGGCGACGATGCTGGCGCCGCCCATCGCCGGACCGCTGCCGAGGCCGATGAGCAGCAGGCAGGCGCCGATCAACGGCGTCGGCGTGGTGGTGTCGAGGGTGACGAACGGGGCGCTGCCGGCGACCAGCAGCGCGGCGCCGGTCAGCAGCGCGGGCTTGGGGCGGGTGGTGCGCAGGATCGTGACGGCGGTGAGCCGGTTGCTGAGGACCATGCCGGCCAGCATCGGGAGCAGGAGCAGTCCGGAGGTCGTCGCGGAGTAGCCGCGCACCTGCTGCAGGTACAGCGTCAGGAAGACGGCGGCGGGCAGGTTGGCGGCCTGGAAGAAGAAGCCCGCGGCGGCGATCGCGGCGTACGCGCGATGCCCGAACAGGCGCAACGGCAGGATCGGCACGGCCGCCCGGCGCTCCACGGCGATGAGCGCGGCGAGCAGGGCCGCGCCGAGCAGCAGGGTGCCGCCGACGGACGGGTCGGTCCAGGCGCGCTCGCCCAGGCCCTTGAGGCTCAGTCCCAGCAGTACCGAGGAAAGGCCCGCGGTCAGCAGGGCGATGCCGGCCAGGTCGAGCCGGCCGGCCGGCGCCGCCTCGGGGCGGGCGCGGGGCAGCAGGGTGGCCAGCACGGCGGCGGCGGTCAGGCCGATGGGGAGGTTGATCAGGAACGCCCACCGCCAGCTCGCGTAGTCGGCGAGCACGCCGCCGACGATCGGGCCGCCCAGCATGCCGACGATGAACATGCCGGCCATCAGCGTCTGCATGCGGACCATGCCGAGCATGCGGCCGGGCGGGTACAGGTCGCGGACCACCGACATGCTCACCGTCAGCAGGGCACCGGCGCCGACGCCCTGCAGGGCGCGGAAGGCGATCAGCGCGCCCATCGACGGGGCGAGGCCGCTGGCCAGCGATCCGGCCAGGAACAGGCCGAGCCCGATCAGCATCGGCGGGCGGCGCCCGTAGAGATCGGAGAATCGGCCGTACAGCGGGACGGTCACCGTCGAGGTCAGCAGGTAGGCGGTGACGACCCAGACGTACCAGTTCCCGGAGCCGCCGAGCTGGGCGACGATGCGCGGCATGGCGGTGCCCGTGACGGTGCCGTCCAGGATGCCCAGGAACGTGCAGCTCAGCACGGCGAGCGCAATGGTGCGACGGCGCGTTTCGGGCAAGGTGTCGTACGTCATGTGTCTGCCCCGCCCGCCACCGCACCGTGCAGGAACAGGTCGACAAGCCCGGCGTGGCCGACGTGCTGGCCGGCGCGGCCCGCGGCCATGCTGATGAACATGAACGCCTCGGCCACCGTCTCGACGGGCAGGCGCAGCGTGTCCTGATCGGGCCGGAACAGCTCGGCGAGCGCGTCTCGCATGACGGCCATCGACGCGTCGCGGCTCGGCGGGCCCTCGCCGCGGTGCGGTCCCCGTTCGGGCCGGTGCCCGGAGGCCATCAGCGCGCCGGCCACCGCGCCCATGCGCCGCATGTGTGCCTGCATCGCGTCGAGGGCCTCGGTCAGCCGCTCGGCCAGCGGCTGCTCGACGTCGATGCTGTCGAGCTCGCGCAGCAGGCCCGCGGGGTTGGCGGCCTCGGCCATGCACGCGGCGAGCACGGCCTCCTTGTCGGCGAACGCGCGGAAGATCGTCGCCTCGCCGATGCCGGCCGCGTTGGCGATCTGCTGGGTGGTCACGCCCGCGCCGTACTCCGCGACCAGCGGCAACGCGGCCTGCACGATCATCGCGCGGCGCTGTTCAGGGCTCATCCCCGGCGCTCGGCGCCGGCGTGGTGTTTCGGTCATGCCACCACGCTACGGAGTGAGCACTCACTCCGTCAAGACCGGAGTGAGTGCTCACTCCGGTAGGCCGCGCGGCGTGTCAGGCGCGCTTCCCCTCTGAATCACGAGAAAGGCGGAATTTCCCCTGACAGGCGATAAATCCGACAAGTCGTGGCGCGGAGCGCCCGACTTGTCGCAAAGCCGGCCCCCAGCGCAGGGAGCGCCCGAAACCGACATGGGCGCACAGAGTTTCGGCACTATTGACAACTATCTTTTCATTCGGCGACGATGCTGAGAGCGCTCTCACGTCCGCCACGTGGGGGCTGAACTGGCATGTCCCACTCCCCCGCCCACGTACGAGAAGGGGCACAGATCACTGTGGAAAGTCAACACAAACGCACATGGCTGCAGGGGCGCGCGCGCAAAGCGCTGCTTGCTGCGGCCGGGGGTGTCGTGGTGGTCGCGGCCTCGGTCGCGGTGCTGCCCGACGCCGGGGCCTCCGTGCCTCCCACGCCCTCCGGGTGGACGCAGGTGTTCGCCGACGACTTCAACGGGCCCGCCAACACTGGAGTCAACACCGGCAACTGGCTGTACGACCTCGGCCACGGCTACCCGGGCGGTGCCGGCAACTGGGGCACCGGCGAGATCGAGAACATGACCAACAGCACCCAGAACGTCTACCTGGACGGCGCCGGCAACCTGGTCATCAAGCCGATCCGCGACGGCGCCGGCAACTGGACCAGCGGCCGCATCGAGACGCAGCGGACCGACCTCGCCGCACCGGCGGGCGGCAAGCTGCGCATCGAGGGCCGGTTGCAGCAGCCGAACGTCAACACCTCCAACGGCGCCGGGTACTGGCCGGCGTTCTGGACGCTGGGCGCGGCAGCGCGCGGCACGGGCGCGACCGGCTGGCCCGGCATCGGCGAGATCGACATCATGGAGGACATCAACGGCCGCAGCTCCGAGTTCGCCACCCTGCACTGCGGCGTATCGCCGGGCGGGCCGTGCAACGAGACCACGGGCCTCGGCAGTGGTGAGCGCGCCTGCGGCGGGTGCCAGACCGGCTTCCACACCTACGCGATGGAGTTCGACCGCAGCACGTCGCCGGAGCAGATCCGGTGGTACCTCGACGGCAACAACTTCTTCACGGTCAACGCCAACCAGGTCGACGCGACCACCTGGAACAACGCGACGCACCACGGGTTCTTCATCATTCTCAACGTCGCCATCGGCGGCGGGTTCCCGGGCGCGTTCGGCGGCGGCCCCTTCGCCTCCACCGTGTCCGGCGTGCCGATGATCGTGGACTATGTCGCGGCGTACACCAGCGGTGGTGGCGGCGGCGGCCCAACCACCCCGCCCCCGTCCGGCGGCAAGGCCATCAAGGGCCCCGGCGGCCTCTGTCTCGACGTGCGCTCGTCCGGCACCGCCAACGGCACCCCGGTGCAGATCTACACCTGCAACGGCACCGGCGCCCAGCAGTGGACCTACGTCGAGGCCGGCACCACGCTGCACGCGCTGGGCAAGTGCCTGGACATCCCGGGCGGCTCGACCGCCAACGGCGCGAAGCTGCAGCTGTGGGACTGCAACAACACCGCGGCACAGGTGTTCATCCACCGGGCCGACAACACGTACTTCAACCCGCAGGCCAACAAGTGCCTGGACGACCCGTCGGGCTCCGTGACGCCGGGCACCCAGGTGCAGATCTGGGACTGCAACGGCAGCGGCGCCCAGAAGTTCACGCTGCCGCAGTAGGACCGAACTGTTTCGTGGAACTTTCGCGGCCCGACCGCTGGTCGATGCCGCACCGGGCCGCCCGCGATTGACGCGCGGGCGGCCCGGCCCCGAAGGTCCGGGCATGACCGCTCGCCTTCGTGGAGCCCTGTGGCCCCGCCTGGCCGTTCCGGCGATCGCCGCGGCCGGCGCCGCCCTCATCGTGCTGGCCCTGCAGCCCCAGGCGCAGGCCACCGTGCCGGAGCCGTCGGCGCCGGTGACCGGCAACGCGACGTACTTCGACGGGCTCGGCTCCCCCTACGGCGGCTGCGGGCTGCCCCAGGCGGAGCTGGAGACCCAGAACTTCGTCGCACTCAACGTCTTCGACACCCCCGGCGACGGCACCTTCTACCCGCGGCCGCTGTCCGCGGCGCAGGCCGACAAGATGGGGATCTGGAACAACGGCCACAACTGCGGCCGCTGGGTGCGGGTGAAGATCGGCGACTACTGCACCGGCACGAACGACGGCGCGCTCGGACAGCCGTTCTGCCGCAACGGGGCGTGGACGACCGACGCGTACAACGACGGCACCCTCGACATGCTGGTCGCCGACAGCTGCGGCGACTCCAACGCGTGGTGCCGCGACGACAAGTACCACCTGGACCTGTCGAAGGACTCGCTGAACCGGTTCGTGAAGAACGGCGCGGCGATGACGGACCTCTACCCGTCGCACTGGAACAACCGGCACGTCTCCTGGCAGTTCATCGCCGCGCCGTCGTACACCGGCGACATCCGCATCGGCTTCCTGTCCGGCGCGCAGCGGTGGTGGCCGGCGATCGCGGTGTCGCGGCTGCCCAACGGCGTGCACGGCGTCGAGTACTTCGCCGACGGCGCGTGGAAGGCCGCCACGATGAACGGCGACATGGGCCAGTCGTTCATCATCGGCGGCACCACCTCGGGCGGCACCGACTTCCGCATCCGGGTCCGCGACGCCGCCGACGCCCTGCTGTTCAACGGCCGCGAGTACACCTTCTCGCTGCCCTCGGCCTGCTCCTCGCAGTGCAGCGCGGCCTACACCGCGGCCACCTACACCACCAACGGCGGAACCAGCACCTCGGCGTCCCCGAGCGTCTCCGTCTCGCCCAGCGTCTCGAAGTCGCCGTCCGCGTCCGCGTCGCCGAGCCGGTCGACGGGCACGGGCGGGTGCACGGCCACGGTGACGACGACCAGCTCGTGGGGCACCGGCTACCAGGCCGACGTGACCGTGCGCAACAACGGCACGGCCGCGTCGACCGGCTGGACGCTCAAGTTCTCCTTCGCAGGTTCGCAGACCGTCACGCAATCCTGGAACGCCACCGTCACCCAGGCGGGCGCCCAGGTGACGGCGACCAACGTGTCCTACAACGGCGCCATACCGGCCGGCGGCACCACAGGCTTCGGCTTCATCGCGGGCGGCGTGAGCCAGCCGGTCACCGGCGTCAGCTGTTCCCTGACCTGACGGTCCCCTGGCCGCCGCGGCCGCTACCGCGGCGGCCAGGGCCGCACCCGATCAGCCCGATCAGCCCGCCCGGTCCCCGTCGACCAGCGCCCGGGCGGCCTCGCGACGGCGGCGAGCGCGAGCGGGCTGGCCGGCGGCGTCGTCGAGCTCGGCGATGCGCTCCAGCACGGCCGCCTGCGCGGCGACCGCGGCGGTGTCCTCGGGGTCGAGGGCCGCGCGGCGGCGCCGGTTCACGAGGGCCTGCCGGTAGAACGCGCGGGCCTGCGCCGGGTCGCCGTCGGCGGCGAACCAGGCGGCGAGGCGCTCGCGGGCCTCGGCGAGGTCGCGGTGCAGGGCGCCGTTGCTCGGGAAGCGGTGCGCGAGCAGCTCGGCGACCTCCTCGGCGCGTTCGAGTTGGCCGCGCACCTCCTCGGGCCGGCCGGTCGCGTCGGCGTGGTCGGCGGCGCGGCGCAGGGCGGTGCCGAGGTCGCGCTGGACGTCGAGGTCGTCGGGGTCGGCGCCGGCGAGGCGCTGTGCCGTCTCCAGGGCCGCGGCGACGTGCTGGCCGGCGCAGTCGGGGTCGCCGGCGGCGAGGTCCATGTCGGCGAGGCGCCACTGCGCGGCGATCGACTTGCGCTGGTGGTCGACGTTGCCGGAGTCGGCGGTGGTGAGCGTGTCGGCGATGGTGGCGGCCTCGGTGGCCAGGGCCCGGAAGGCCTCGAGGTCGGCGGGGCCGGTGAGGTCCGCGATGGCGCTGACGCAGTCGAAGAGGCGGGCGAGCAGGCCCTGGTGCTCGGCGTCGTCGGCGGACAGCTTCCGCCAGATGTCGAGGGCCTGTTCGTGCAGGGTCCGGGCCTCGGCGGGTTCGCCGGCCTCCCGGTGTACCGCGGCCAGGACGCCCAGGCCGGCGGCCAGGTCCCACTGCAGGGTGGGGTTGGCGGGGTCGGCGTCGGCGAGCTCCCGGCGGATGCGCAGCGACTCGCCGGCGGCCTCGCGGGCCAGCGCGATCTCGGCGTCGTCGAGCGCGGTCTCGGCGATCTTCAGGTGGCTGGTGGCGACGTTGCGCCGGTACTGCACGCCCGGGTCGGCCTCGGCGAGGCGCAGGTCGACGGCGAGGGCCCGCTCGTAGCAACGGCGGGCGGCGGCGAGGCGGCCGAGGCGGTGCAGCAGCCGGCCCTGGCTGTCCAGCGCGGAGCTGAGCTCGAGCTGGGCGTCGGCGTCGCCGGGCGCCGCCTGCGCCGCGCGCTCGGCGCGGGCGAGCACCTCCTCGCCCGTCTCGGCGGCCGCGGCGGTGCTGCCGGTGGTCTCGAGGGCGTCGCGCTCGCGGGCGAGCAGCCCGGCGTACGCGGGATGGTCGTCGGGCAGGCCGGGCAGGACCTCGCCGAGGAACGCGGCGACGGACAGCTCGCCGGCGAACTTGGGCGCGACGGCGACGGCGAGGTCGG
Organism: Dactylosporangium darangshiense; assembly: GCF_039537565.1. Taxonomy (NCBI): domain Bacteria; kingdom Bacillati; phylum Actinomycetota; class Actinomycetes; order Micromonosporales; family Micromonosporaceae; genus Dactylosporangium; species Dactylosporangium darangshiense. Next base: position 257,932 of record NZ_BAABAT010000012.1, on the reverse strand, counting down.
CGAGCTCGTCGGGGCTTCCGGCGGCGCGCAGGTGGTACACGGCCTCGGTCGCGGTGGAGAACCCGGCCCGGCCGGCGTCGATGATCCGCCGGCACGCGGCGGCGGCGCGGACGTGGCGTTCGGCGATGTCGCCGGCGAAGCGGTCCGCGAGGGCCTCGCGCAGCCACGGCTCGACGCCGGAGCCGTCCTCGGCGGCGCCGGCGAGCGTGAGGTCGCGCAGCCGGCCCAGGTGCCCGGCCATCGCGGCGGTGTCCTCGGCGGTGGGTTCCCGGTCGTGTACCGCGAACGCCAGATCCTCCGCGGCGACCGGGATGCGCGAGACGGCCAGCTGCAGCAGCGCCGCCCGCTCGTCCGGCGCGAGCAGGTCGAGCAGCTCGGCGAGCAGGAAGTCGCGGGCGCCGAGCGCGATCGCCTCCCGCGCGGCGTCCGCGGCGGACCGGCCGGCGGACGAAAGGCCGGACGGGCCGGTGAGCGCGCGCAGGCGGGCGGTCACCTCGGGCAGCCGCGCGCCGCCGTGCAGCAGGACGTCGACGAACTCGAGCAGCCGCGGGTGGCCGCCGACGGCCTGCACGACCGCACCGGCGTCCTCCCCGGGCAGGTCGCGCAGGCCCGGCATGCGCAGCAGCAGGCGGCCCAGCTCGGCGTCGGACAGGGGCGGCACCTCGACGCGGGACAGCGGCGGGTCGCCGGGCACCGGGTAGCGGCTGGTCACCAGGACCTTGCCGCGCTCGGCGGCGGCCGCCAGGGTGGCGAACACCTCGCCGAAGCCCGGGTCGAGAAAGGCGCCGCCGCCGACTTCGAGGTTCTGCTCGAAGTCGTCGAAGACGAGCAGCAGGCGCCGGGTCCGCAGCGCGCCGGCGATCGCGGCCGGTGCGTCGTCGTCGAGGTCGATGCCGGCGGCGGCGAGCTCGGCGAGCAGGGCGGGCGGGTTCCAGGCGCCGGCGTGCAGGACGATCGTCCACGGGTCGTCGACGTCGTCGCGCAGGCGGGTGACGACCCGCCCGGCGATCGCGGTCTTGCCGATGCCGGCCGGGCCGGTGAGCGCGACGCCGCCGACGAGCGGGGCGCCGGCGAGCTCGTCGCGCAGGGTCTGCGCGACGGTGCGCAGCAGGGCGCGGCGCCCGACGAGGTCGCCGAGCAGCAGCTCGCGCACGCCGTCGCCGGTGGGCAGCTCGGTCGGGTTGGACAGCGGGGCCGGCGGCGCGGCCGCGTCCCACAGCGGGCCGTCGGAGGCGGCGAAGAGCGCCGGGATCGCGTACTCGGGGCGGCGGGCGACCTGCGCGGGTACCGCTGCGGCATCGAACATCGCCGCACGCGCGACCGCGAGTGCCGCCGCGACCGGGACCCCCGGCTCGGCCAGGCCCCGGTAGACGGCGGTGAGCAGGCCGGTGGCGTAGCGGTCGGTGACGGAGGTCTGCATGGCGATGACCCGGTCGGCGCCGTGGCGCAGCAGGGTGACGGCGAGGCCGGCGTCGGCGTCGGCGGCGCCGCCGCAGCTGGACAGGACGATGAGCGGCAGCGGGCGGCCGCCGCGGCGCAGGGCGCGCACGAGGTCCTCGGCGCGCACGTCGACCGCGTTGCCGTCGCGGTCCTCGAGCTCGACGCCGTAGGGCGAGCCGTGCGCCGACAGGTGCAGCACGTGGTAGGCGTCGCGGCGCAGGGCCTCGGCGATCTCCGCGGCCCCGGCGACCTCGAGGATCGTGATCTCGGCGGTGCCGACGCGGCTGACGACGGAGACGATGGCCTGCATCTCGGCCTCGACGTCCAGCGGCGGGTTGGACGTCTGCTCGGGGGCGCCGACGGCGACGAGGATCTTCAGCGGCCCGGCCGCCGGCGGGTGGTTCGCGGCGGGGACGCCGTCGACGGCCCGGGTGAGGCGCACGCCGTCGACGGTGGCCAGGACGCGCTGGTCGGCGAGGCGGGTCAGCTCGTACGGCAGCTCGTGCACCGGCCCGTCGCCGCCGACGACGACCTCGAGGACGGTGCCGGGGACGGCGGCGGCGAGCAGGGCGGTGAGCTGCTCGAGGGTGTCGGCGTCGAACAGCGCCGCGGAGAGCCGGGCACCGAGGCGGGCCAGGCGGGCGTCGGCGTCGGGGAGGTCGATCAGCGTCCACACCTCGTCGCGGCCGAACGGCAGCGGCTCGTCGCGCTCGCACAGCACGACGCCGGCGAGGGTGGTGGTGGCGTGCAGCCGGCCGTCGGCGACGGCGACCGCGAGGCGTAGCTCGTGCCGGGTCGCCGTGGCCGCGTCCGGCACGCCGGCGGCGCTCAGCCGCGCCCAGAGTTCGTCCAACGCTTCGGCGTGCTCGTCGTGGGGCCCGTCTGCCATGCGCGCCATCATGTCAGGCGCGGGCGGACGGGCCCCTCGAGGTCGCGCCGGCTTACGGCAGGGGCGCCTTGGGCAGCGAAGGCGCCGAGTTGAAGGCCTGCACGCCGGCCTCGTTGTCGCCGTCGAACGGGGTCACCGGGCTGTCGGCGCCGAGGCAGAAGTCGTCGTCCTTCGGGTCGGCGAACCACATGCCCATGTGGTTGAGCTCCTTGCGGACCCGCTCCTTGCCCACGATCGTCGAGGAGAACGCCTCCTCGACGATGAGGCGCAGCTCGGTCTTGCCGTTGCCGTACTTGTCGGTGTTGACGTCGCCGATGTACTCCGCGGCGCCGAACGGCGCGCCCGGCACCTCGAGCAGGAACACCGTGAACGACGTGCTGGCCGGCGCGCCGGACATCTTCACGTCGAGGACGTCGAAGCCCTTCGCGTCGGTCTCCAGGGCCACGGCCACGTCGACCTTGACCTTCGGCATGCACTTGGCGAGCTTGTCGTTGCTCGGCGCGAGCTTGAAGCGCACGACGTTCTTCGCCGTGGACGTGTAGTCGCCGACCTTGTCGAAGTCGGGGGCGCCGGAGGTGGCCTCCCGGTACATGTTGACGCCGGCGAAGACGGCCGCGCCGGCGAGCGCGCCGACGGCCAGGGTCGCGAGGCCCTTGACGATACCCATCAGTTTCTCCCTTCCTTTCGGGGCTTCCGCGGCGCTTGCCGCCGCCGGACACCTCGAATCACGGGAGTCGCCGCAGGCCCGTTCACCTGCGGCGATGTCGTCAGGTCGACACCGGGTGCGGTGAACCGGCGACCGCCGCGACGATCGCCTGCGCCGGCGCGTGCAGCGCGCCGATGCGGGCCGCCTCCTCCAGGTGGCGCCCGTCGACGCCGGAGATCGCGTCGGCGGCGGCGACGACCCGGAAGTCGCGCTCGCTGGCGCCGAGGATCGCCGCGCGCGGGCAGTTGGGGAAGTTGCATCCGGCGACGACGACGGTGCTCACGCCCAGCTCGCGCAGGAAGTCCTCGAGCCCGGTGCGGTGAAACGCGCCCCATCGCGGCTTCCACATCGCCCACTCCCCCGGCCCGAGCGGCTGGAACGCCCCGCCGAGCAGCGCGTCCGGGTCCAGCCGCGGCGCGCCGTCGGGCAGGATCTGCGGCGCCGGCTGCGACCCGGCGCTGCCGGGGCGCGCGATCGGGGCGCCGCCGTCCACCAGCGTCCGGCGCACCAGGTCGACGTCGGGCCCGTCGTAGAGGCGCACGACGTGCACGATCGGGCGGCCGGCGGCCCGGAACGCGGCGGCGAGCCCGGCGATGGCCGGCAGCACGGCCGCCGTGCCGGGAATCGGGCTGACGCCGCCCTCGATGAAGTCGAGCTGGGTGTCGATGGTGAGCAGCGCCGCGCGGTCCCACTCGGGGCGCACCCACGCGTCGGCGGCGAGGGCTGCCGGCTCGATACCGTCGGTTGTGTCCAAGGCCATGTCCGGAATCATGCCGCATCGTCCGTAAGCTCGTTGTCCGTGACCACCTGGGCCGCCGCGCACGCGCTCGCCTCGTCCGAGCCGCGGCCGCGGCCGGCGCGGCTCGTGCCGCTGTGCGCCGCGGGCGGCCTGGTGACGGCGGCCGAGGTGCGCGCCGTGCTGCCCGTGCCGGCGTTCGACAGCGCCGCGATGGACGGCTACGCCGTCGCGGGCCCCGGGCCGTGGGCGGTGACGGGCCGCCGCCTGGCCGGGTCCGCCGCCGGTTGCTCCCTTGCCGGCGGTACCGCGGTGGAGATCGCCACCGGCGCGCTGCTCCCGGCCGGCTGCGACGCGGTCCTGCCCTACGAGGACTGCGAGCGCCACGGCGACACGGTGAGCGCGCCGCCGCCGGCCCGCGACCACATCCGGCGGGCCGGCGAGGACGTGCGGCCCGGCGACCCACTGCTGCCGGGCGGCCGGGCGCTCACCGCCGTCGCCGTCGCCGCGCTCGCCCAGGCCGGGGTCGGCGAGGTGCTCGCGCACCCGGCGCCGGCGCTCACGACGCTGGTGACCGGCGACGAGGTGGTGCACCGCGACGCGCCCGGGCCACTGGGGCCGGGCCAGGTCCGCGACGCGTTCAGCGGCGTCATCGCCGCGCTCGCCGCCCGGGCCGGCGCCGCCCCGCCCGCGCACCGGCACGTCCGCGACGACCCGGGCGCGCTCGCCGCGGCGATCGGCGCGGCCGGCGGCGACGTCGTCGCGGTCACCGGCGCATCGTCGCGCGGCGCCGCCGACCACCTGCGCGCGGTCCTGGACTGGCTCGGCGCACGATGGCTCGTCGACGGCGTCGCCTGCCGGCCCGGCCACCCGCAGGGCCTCGCGGCGCTGCCGGACGGGCGCTGGGTGGTCAGCCTGCCCGGCAACCCGTTTGCGGGCCTGGTCGCCGCGCTGACCCTGCTCGAGCCGCTGCTGGCCCGCCTCGCCGGGCGCCCGGCGGCGCCGGCCCGCACCGCGCCGGTGCACGGCGAGGCGAAGCCCTTCCCGGCGGGCACGCGGATCGTGCCGGTCGCGCTGGCCGGCGGCCGGGCGGTGGTCGTGCCCGGCGCCCGGCCGGCCGGGCTGCGCGCCGCCGCGGCCGCCGACGCACTCGCGGTCCTCGATGCGACCTGGCGCTCGGGCGGGGACGGGCTCCTGCTGGCGCTGCCCTGATCCGGAGTGGGATCATGCGCGCGTAGCGTCTTCCGGGGAGGGTGCATGAGCGCGGACACCGCCACGCGGAGCCGGTTCGACCGGTACTTCGAGATCAGCGCGCGAGGCTCGACGCTGAGCCGCGAGGTCCGGGGCGGCCTCGCCACGTTCTTCACGATGGCGTACATCGTGGTCCTCAACCCGCTGATCCTGGGCAGCGGCGTCGACGGCGCCGGCGCGAAGCTCGCCCTGACCGCCGTCGCCTCCGGCACCGCCCTGGTCGCGGGCGTGATGACGATCCTCATGGGCGTCGCGGCCCGCTTCCCCCTGGCCCTCGCGGCCGGCCTCGGCGTCAACGCGCTCGTCGCCTTCGAGATCGCGCCCCAGATGACCTGGGCCGACGCGATGGGCCTCGTGGTCATCGAGGGCGTGCTCATCGCGATCCTGGTGCTCACCGGGCTGCGCACGGCGGTGTTCCGGGCCGTGCCGACCCAGCTCAAGACGGCGATCGGCGTCGGGATCGGGCTGTTCCTGGCCCTCATCGGCTTCGTCGACGCCGGCTTCGTGCGCCGGGTGCCCGACGCGGCGAACACCACGGTCCCCGTCGGGCTCGGCATCGACGGTAAGCTCATCAGCTGGCCGGCGCTCGCGTTCGCCGTCGGGTTGCTGCTGACCGTCGTGCTGGTGGTCCGCCGGGTGCGCGGCGCGATCCTCATCGGCATCGTCGCCTCGACCGTGCTGGCCATCGTCATCGAGGCGATCGTGAAGGCCGGACCGTCGTTCGTGGACGGCAAGCCCAACCCCAAGGGCTGGAGCCTCAACGTACCCACCCTGCCCAGCAAGGTCATCGACAAGCCCGACCTCTCGCTGCTCGGGCACTTCAACGTCCTGCACTCGTGGCAGAGCGCGGGCGTGCTGGTCACGCTGATGTTCGTGTTCACGCTGCTCATCACGGACTTCTTCGACACGATGGGCACCATGGTCGCGGTGGCGCAGGAGGGCGGCCTGCTCGACAAGGAGAACATGCCGCCGCGCACCCGCGAGATCCTGCTCGTGGACTCGATCGCGGCGGCGGCCGGCGGCGCGGCCAGCACGTCGAGCAACACCACCTACATCGAGAGCGCCTCCGGCGTGGCCGAGGGCGCCCGCACCGGCGTGGCGAGCCTGGTCACCGGCGCGCTGTTCCTGCTGGCGATGTTCTTCGCGCCGCTGGTCGACGTGGTGCCCTTCGAGGCGGCGTCGGTGGCCCTGGTCGTGGTCGGGTTCCTCATGATGACCGCGGTACGCTCGATCGACTGGTCGGACTACGACATCGCGCTGCCGGCGTTCCTGACCATCGTGCTGATGCCGTTCACGTACTCGATCTCCAACGGCATCGGCGCCGGCGTCATCTCCTACGCGGTCATCAAGCTGGTCAGCGGCAAGGCCCGGCAGGTGCACCCGCTGCTGTACGGCGTCGCGGTGCTGTTCCTCGTGTACTTCCTGCGCGGCCCGATCGAACTGCTCTTCTAATCGGGGCTCACGCCGGGCGCGTCGCGCGGCCGCGGATGTGCGGCGCGGCCGGGCCCGGCGGGCCCGAGTCCTTTCTACGCGGGGCTCACGCCGGCCGCGTCGCGCGGCCGCGGATGTGCGGCGCGGCCGGGCCCGGCAGGCCCGCGTCCGGGAAGCGGAAGCGCTCGATCTCGTCGATGTCGAATCCGGCGGCGGCGATCGCGGCCGCCGTGTCGCGCCCGGTGTGGCAGCCGCCGAGCAGCCGCGGCCACACCGTGGCATCGACGATGCGCTGCACGCGGCGCAGCGCGCCGGGCTCCGCGGCGACGTGCTCGAAGAAGCGCAGCCCGCCGCCCGGGCGCAGCACGCGGCGGATCTCGGCGAGGGCGGTGGCCTGGTCGGGCACGGTGCACAGCACGAGCGCGGCGACGGCGGCGTCGAACTCCCCGTCGCCGGCCGGCAGCGCGTCGGCGAGCCCGTCGACGACCCGGACCGGCACGGGCGCCCCGGCCGCGGCGGCCACGGCGGCGGCCCGCATCCGCGGCTCGGGCTCAACGGCGAGCACCTCGGTGACGGCCGGCGGGTAGTGGGCGAACATGCCCCCGTTGCCGGCGCCGACCTCGATCACCCGGCCGGCGAGACCGGCCAGGACCGCGCGGCGCTGCTCGGCGCCGCCGGCGCGGTCGCAGGCGGCGGACATTCTCGGGTACATCCTGGCGAACAACGGATTCGAGACCTGCCCCTGCGATGTCATGCACTCCAGCATCGCCGGGCCGGTCAACCTAGGGGGCCCTGAAGTAGTCGCGGACCAGGACGATCTTGTCGTCGCGGATGCGGAAGATCTGCACGAGGGACATCGTCCCGGCGGCGAAGACGGTGTCGATCTCGGCGATGAACACGTCCGGGTCGACGGTGTCGTGCAGCACGTACCGGGACCGTTCGGTGTCCACCGGCCCCTCGAACGCGGGCTCGGCGTGGAAGGCGGTGATGCCGGCCTCGATGGCGTCGCGCCCCTCGAGGCGCCGCGGCAGGCCGTGCCCCTCGGGGACGAGGGGCGCCTCGAACACGCCGTCCTCGGCGAAGAGGTCGGCGACCGCGGCCGGGTCACGCATGATCGCACCGGCGTAGACGTAGCGCTCGAAGAGCTCCTGGTGAGAAGGCGTCACTCGTTGCAGTCTACGGCTCAGTAGGTGCGGTAGTGGCACCAGTTACGGGCCGCGCGGGTGTTCAGGAGGATGACGAACAGCAGCGGGAACGCGATCGACAGCAGCGTCGCGCCGTACGGGGCGCCGGCCGTGTAGCCCTGCCACACGCCGCCGGCGACGCTCAGGCCGTTGAGGCCGGTGAGCACGATCCGGGCCCACTTGCGCCCGCTCTGGACCTTGCGGCCCAGGACGATGGCGATCAGGCCGACCGCGGCGACCATGCCGATGACGGCGTAGGTGGCGGTGGTGATCGCCGCCGGGCGGGTGGTGAAGACGTCGCTGCCGGCGCTCACGTGCCACTCGGGTGCGATGCGGGCCAGCGCGAGGGCCATCAGGGCGGCCGTGCCCAGCACGAGCAGGCCCATGAGGTACTGGAAGATCGCCACGATGTGCAGGGAGATCGGTGCGGTCGAGCGCATCGGGTAGGAGTTCCACGCCTGCTGCGGTTGGTATGCGTACGCCATATCCACAGCGTGGCCCGCCCGGCCCGGCAGGGACTCCCCGATTCATGCCAGTGACGCAGCGTCGCTTTCGTCGCAAGGTTTCCTCAAGGTCCATTTCGCGTCCTGGGCCGCGCGCCGAGCGCCGCTTAGGGTCCTCCGGGGCCCGGTTCGGGCCGATTCGCGGGGAAGGCGGGTTTCGTGGGACGCAGGTCATCGACGATCGTTGCGCTCATCGGGGTGGCGGTCGTCGCCGGCGGGTGCGGGACGACGCCGAGCTCCGGTTCGCAGCCGTCCGAGCCGGTCGTCGTGCGGCTCTACGGGTCCGACGCGAACATGACGAACTCGCTCAAGGACAAGCTCGCCGACGCACCCGGCCTGCTGTCCGGCATGACCGGCACCGCGCCGCTGCTGCGGCTGCCGGAGTCCTTCAAGGAGCGGCTGCGCGGCGTCGATCCCACGCTGGCCGACTACGGCTACGCCGCCGAGGCCTACGACGCCGTCCTCATCGCCGGCCTGGCCGCCGAGTCGGCGCGCACGACCGAGCCGGCGACGGTAGCGAAGTTCATGGTCGGCGCCACGAACTCCGGCACCCTCTGCGACAGCGCGGCCGCCTGCCTGGCGCTGGCCGAGGCGGGCAAGGACTTCGCGTACCGCGGGGTGTCGATGCGCCGCAGCGGCCTCACCGACGCCGGCGAACCCTCCTCGGCCTCCTACGGCACGCTGCACTTCGACCGCACGAACATCATCAACGACAACCTGACCGAGTACGTCGGCGCCGGCGACGAGTCGCTCGCCTCGACGAGCCCGGCGCCCCCGTTTCCGCCGATGCCGGGCTCGTCGCGCAAGAAGCTGCCGGCGCTCAAGGTCGGCGGGCTGATGCCGCACACGGGGCGGCTGGCGTATCGCAGCGCCCCCCGCTTCGCCGGCGCGCGCCTGGCCGTGCAGGACCTCAACGCCGCCGGCGGCGTGCTCGACCAGCCGGTCGAGTGGGTCGACGGCGACGACGGCACCGACGCGACGGTCGCCGCGGCGACGGTCGACCGCTTCGTGGGCCTCGGCGTGCAGGTCATCATCGGCGCGTCCTCGTCGAGCGTGACGAAGGCGGTCATCCCGAAGATCGCCGCGGCCGGGCGCATCCTCGTCTCGCCGTCGTCCACATCGGACGAGCTGACCACGGTCGCCGACAACGGCCTGTTCTTCCGTACCGCGCCGCCGGACACGCTGCAGGCCCGCGCTCTCGCCGACGTCATCATGCGCGGCGGGTCCCGCCGGGTGACGATCATGGCCCGCGAGGACGCCTACGGCCTGGGGCTGCAGAAGAACGTCAAGGCCGACCTGCTCGCCGCCGGCATGACCGACGCGACGGTGGACCTCATCTCGTACCCGACCAACACCGAGGACTTCGGCGGCGTCGCGGCCCGGGTCCGCGACAACGCTCCCGAAGGCGTGCTCATCCTCGGCTACGACGAGACGGCGCTGATCGTGAAGGCCCTGGCCGCTCGCGGGGTCGTGGTTTCCTAGTTGGTACTGGGGGTGAGGTGCGACACGTCGACCGGCGCGTTGGCCTCCGCGTCGGAGATGGGCCGGCCCTTGCCGGTGGTGATGAGCTCGAGCAGGCTCGTGCCGACGAAGAAGTCCCACGACTGCTGGCAGACCTCGTAGCACTCGTGCGACGGGACGAGCCCGCGGTGCGTGAAGCACACCTCGGTCCGCCCGTCCTGCTCGGCGAGGTCGATCTCGACGGTCGTGCCGACCCACTCCTCGTCGCTGGTGAACGAGAAGTGGTTGTCGAGCACGAGCCAGGCGACGCGGCGCCCGGGGACGTACTCCGTCACCCGCATGCGGCAGCTGTGCGTCTCCTGGTAGTGGTAGTCGAACTCGGCGCCGAGCTTGTCGGTGTCGCCCACGATCTCCTCGGACCACCAGGCCCGCAGGTTGACGGCGGCGTCGAAGGCCTCGTGCCGGGAACTGTCGACGGTGATGACGGCGGTGAAGTCGTTCTCGCTCATGGCTGTGTTCCTGCCTTTGTCCAGAGTCGGTTGATGCGATCAGCGGTCGAGGTGGTCCTTGAGCGCGTCGAGGCGCCCGTCCCAGTCGCGCGCCAGCGCGGCCAGGAACTGCTGGGCCACCTGCATCGGGGCGGAGCGGAGCCGGTAGCGCACGCGTCGGCGCTCCCCCGGCTCGGCCGTCACCAGGCCGGCCTCCGTCAACAGGGCCAGGTGCTTGGCGATCGCCTGCCGGGTGATGGGCAGGCGGTCGGCAAGGTCGGTGGCCGTGGCCGGCCCGCCCTGCGCCAGCGCGGCGAGAATGCCGCGCCGGGTAGGGTCGGCGAGGGCGACGAAGACCTGCTCGGCGATCGCCTCGATATCAGGCGGCATTGAGGTATTCGACCAACTCACCCAGCTCGTGCGTCCAGCCGTCGGTGTTGCTCTGGAACGCCTTACGGTACTGGTCGTCGGGCAGCTGCGCGAAGCCGCTCTCGACCATGGTGAGCCGGGTGCCGGTCCCCGCCGGCTCGAGGGTGAACTCGACGTAGGTGCGGCGCGGGTCGTCCTCGGCCAGCCCGTAGATCCCCCAGGTGAAGCCGAACACGGCCGGCTCCTCGACGCGCTCGATGTGCAGGCTGGCCTTGTCGCCGCTGTCCCAGGTGAGCTGGGCGGAGCCGCCTTCGCGCAGGTCGACGGTCGCCCCGTTGCCGAACCACGTGCCGAGCCCTTCGGCCGTGGTCAGCGCCTTCCACACGCGCGCCGGCGGGTGCGCGAGCTCAACGGTCCGCTCGATGCGATCGGGAAACGCCATGACAACCTCCAGAAGTAGCAACCACTCGGTTGCTACTCAAACTATTGCAACCTCCGGGTTGCGTCAAGCTTTGCGCGGGTGAGTTCCGCAGCTCATTCGGCGGGCGGGGCTTTTGCGACAAGTCGGGCGCTGACGCGCCACGACTTGTCGGATTTATACCCTGACGGGCCTTAAATCGCGGCAAACCGCTCGCAACTGCGCGGGCGCCAGCCGGGGTAAGCGGTTCGACGCCGCGCTCGCGGGCCGCCGCCGCGGACTCCACACCACGGCCACAGCCACATTTTGTCTCCACGATCAGAGCATTGTCCGATTTGTCCCACGCACTTTTTCATGATCGTGGAAACAGAACGCCGCCGGCGGCGCCTCCGCGCAGTAGACGCACGCCGCCCGGGGCGGGGTTCAGCGCAGTTTCCGGTGACAATGGCGCGGTGGCGGATGACGGCGTACTGCGGCTGCTGACCCTCAACGCGCTCTTCAAAGGCGACGTGCGCCCGCGGATGGCGGCCATCGGGGAGATGCTGCGGCAACGGCCCTACGACGTGGTGTGCCTGCAGGAGGTGATGTCGCCCGGCAGCGCCCGGCTGCTGGCGCGGCTCGCGGAGGCGTACCCGCACCGGCTGTACTCCGGCGCCGCCCTGGTCAAGGGCGGCCTGGTGCTGCTGTCGCGGTGGCCGATCGAGCGGGGCCGTTTCGTGCGGTACCCGTTCACCCGCCCGGTCCGCCCCGAGCTGCTGATGCGCAAGGGCGCCCAGGTCACGGTGCTGGCCACCCCGGCCGGCCGGGTCGCCGTGCTCAACACCCACCTGTCGGCCAACCGCGACGACGACTGGTCGCCGCAGAACCGCTACTCGGCGGTCGCGCGCGCGGAGCTGGCCAGTCTGGGCGCGGCCCTGGCCGCCCTGCCCGCGCGGCTGCCCGCCGTGGTCACCGGCGACCTCAACCTGCCGCGCGACTCGGCGCTGCTGGCCGGCTTCTGCGCCGAGGCGGGGCTGCGCGACGCGATGGCCGGCGACACCCGCCCGACCTACCGCCCGACGCCCGGCTGGCCCGACCCGCCCGCCTTCGACCACGTGCTGCTGCGCGGGCTGCGCGCCGAATGCCGGCTGACGCTCGAGGACGACACGGTCACGCTCGACGACGGCCGCGAGGTGTACCTCTCGGACCATTTCGGCGTCGAGGCGGACCTGCGGGTTGACCCTCAGCCGGGGTGATGCGGCATGGTCTCTGTGTGGACAACACCGGGTTGCTGACGATCGGCGTGTTCGCCCGGCGCTCGTGGCTGTCGCCGCGCGCGCTGCGGCTGTACGAGCAGCAGGGCCTGCTCGTCCCCGCGGTCGTGGACGAGCGGACCGGGTACCGCTGGTACCGGCCCGCGCAGCTGGAGACCGCGCGGCTCGTGGCCCGGCTGCGGCGCCTCGACATGCCGCTGGCCCGCATCGCGGAGGTCGTCGCCGCGAACGAGGAGGACCCGCAGCGGGCCGTCACGCTGCTGGATGCGTACTGGACGGACGAGGAGTACCGGGTCGCGGCCCGCCGTGAGCTGGTGGGGCACCTGCGGATCCGGATGCTCGGCGAGGACGGCAGCCTCGACATGCACAGCGTGCAGGTGCGCGAGGTGCCGCAGCAGACCGTGCTCACGCAGCACCGGCACGTGCGGGTGCAGGACCTGCCGGCGTGGATCGACGCGTCGATCGCCCGGCTGCTCAAGGCCGCGGCCGGGCACGGCGACGGCATGGTCGGGCCGTGCTTCATCATCTACCACGGCGAGGTCAACGAGGAGAGCGACGGCCCGGTCGAGATCTGCCTGCCCGTCGAGCCGGACCCGCACCGGGCCCTCGAGGCGGCGGTGCGGGTGGAGCCGGCGCACCGGGAGGCGTACACCCGCATCACGAAGGCGCAGGTCGCCTTCCCGCAGATCCTCTCCGCGTTCGACGCGGTGCGGGCGTGGACCGAGCGCGAGGAGATCGTGGCGAGCGGGTCGCCGCGGGAGGTGTACTTCGCCGACTTCGCCAACGCCGCACCGCAGGACCTGGTCTGCGACGTGGCGCTGCCGATCTGATCGTCAGACGTCCCAGACCCACACGCCGCCGGTGAGCCGGCCCGGCCCGACGAGCGCGTCGAACAAGGCCCGCTGCGGCGCATACGCGGGATCGGCCGGGACGAGGATCAGGCCGGTGCGCCAGTACCGCAGGTCCTCCCGCGAACGCTCCCGGTCGGCGTCGGTGACGGTCGCCGGCGGGTTGCGGATCAGCCCGTCGAGGTAGCGCGGCGGCGCACCGACAACGGCGTGCCGCCCCTCGACGCCGCCCTCCGGTGCCAGGAAGTACCCGTGCGAGATGCGCATGTCGAGCCCGGTCGCGATCGTCCAGGTCTCGGCCGTCCAGTGCTCGAAGTCGGCGAGCGGCACGACGAGCACCGAGTCGCCCGGCCCGACGTAGGAGCGCCACGCGCCGCCGGCGACGAACGCCGGCACGGCAGGCCGGTCGAACACCAGCGTCGGTACCGGCGCCACCGGCACCAGGACGGCGGCGACCAGCCCGGCGGTGAGCACCCGCGACGGGAAGCGGGCCGCGGCGACGGCGAGGGCGGCGATCGGGGCGAGCGCCCACGTCCCCGCCTGCCCGAGCCGGGTCGGCAGCAGCGTGTCGAACAGCGGCAGGTGCGACAGCAGCGCATACGGGCCGGGGATGCCGGTGCCGTGGCCGCGCACGGTGAGCTCGGTGCCCAGCGACAGCAGCACGAACACGGCGCCGGTCACGGCCAGGGAGCGCACCAGCCGGTCACGCCACCGCCACGCGACGAACGCGGCCGCGGCGATCAGCAGCGGCCAGCCGTAGTGCACGTGCTGCTCGGCCGAGAACCCCGGCGCCGGCGGGGTCTCGCTGAGGCGCACCGCCACCGAGTTGCGCGAGAACGACGCGACGCCGAGCAGATCGGTGTGGAAGGCGGTCATTTGCTCTTCGCCGCCGCTGTAGGCGACCGGGCCGAAGAACTGGAACCACAGCGGGTAGGCGAGCACGACGAGCGACGCGCCCGCCGCCACCGCCAGGCCCGGCAGGATCGGCCGCCACCGCCAGCCGCGCCACAGCAGCAGGAACACCCCGATGGCGAGGGCGGCGACGAACAGGGTCTCCTCGTTGACGAAGACCTGCCAGACGATGAGCGCGGCCAGGACGAGCCCGTCGCGGACCGGCCGGGTGGAGTCGAACAGCCGCACGACCCGCCAGCAGATCAGCGGGACGAGGAACTGGGCGGCGAGGTTGGGGTGGAAGGAGGCGTGACTGACGACGCTGGGCGCGAAGCCGCCGACGAGCCCGCCGACCCACGCCGCGGCGCGGGAGTCCACGACGTGTCTCGACAAGAGCCAATACCAGGCGGCAGCGGTACCGCAAAGAGCCGCCACGATCAGCACGTCGAACGCGACGCCGGGCCCGAACAGCCAGGTCACCGGCGCCATCGGGATACCGAGGCCGAACATCGACGTGTTCGCCATCGCGTTGACGCCGACGGGCGCGTTCATCTGCTCGATGAGCAGCGGGTTGCCGAGGTGGTGCAGGACCCGGGCGGAGTACGTGAGGAAGTACTCGGCCTGGATCCGGTCGCCGGGCGTGTAGGGCAGCCGCTCGCCGGGGTGCGCCAGGAGCCGCCCGCACAGCACGAGCGCGCCGAGCAGGTAGCTTCCGCACGCGAGGACGTCGGCCCGCCGCCCGCGGGTTACGGTGTCCAGACCCATGGCGTCGTCGTCGTGACCGCGCGCAGCCCGAGCCGCTGCAGGATGGGGCTGCTGTCGTCGGAGGCGTCGACCCACAGGTACCGGATGCCGCGCTCGACGGCGATGCGCGCCCGCCGCGCGACGAGCGCACGGTAGATGCCCCGCCCGCGCAGCCCGAACAGCGTCGAGCCGCCCCACAGCGAGGCGAACTCTGTGCCGGGCAGCACCACCAGCCACGCGGTCGACACCACGGTCGAGCCGGCCTCGGCGACCAGGACCACGATGTTGTCGGGCCCGGACTCGATCCGGTCGGCGAGGTCGCCGGCCAGCCACGACCAGTCGCTGCCCCACACCTCGGACTGCAGGTCGGCGATGCGCCGCAGGTCATCCGGCGCCGTGGTGGCCCGGATGTCGATCCCGTCGGGCGCCACGCCGGCGTCGACGAGGTCGGCCGCGAGCCCGACGAGGACCGTCTCGGTCGGGTCGGCGACGAGGCCGGCCGCGGCGAGCCGCTCGGTCAGGTCGGCCCGGTCGTGCCCGTAGGTCTTCCACTCGAACGCGAGCCCCTTGGCCGCGTAGAACTCGACGGTCCGCGCGATGAGCGCGTCGAGCTCGTCGCCGGGCATGTCGCCGAGCCCCTGCCCGAACACGATCCCGCGCGCCGGCGTGGTGACCCGCAGCACAGGTCCGTCGCGGGAGGGCACCCAGTTCTTCGGCAGCCGTTCGGCGACTGTGCCGCGCACCTGCTCGTCGTGCAGCCGCAGCAGCTCTCCGACCTCGGTCATCACGCGGAGTGTAGCGGGTCGTTGATCGCGCCGCGGTTCTGTGTCCGGCCGTGCCTCCAAGGTTTCGGGCCCAGGTGGAGGCACGGCCGGTCACCCCCCGCCCCCTCGGCGTGCCCCCAGTCGGCACAGGCGGGGTAGGTGCTAAGCCATTATCGCGGCCGGAGCGTCTTGCAACAGGTCGATCGGAAGTTCATAGACTTCCGTGGCCGGGTGCCCGGCCCGCTCGTGCACCCGCAGGACCGCTTCCCTGCTGGGGCCGCGAGCGAGCCGGAACACCAGTCCGGACGCCGGGTCGAGCCACCCGCGTTCCAGGTGCACCCCCTCCTCGGCGGCGAACGCAAGGTCCGCCTCGTGCGCCGCGGCCAGCTCCTGCGGCGTTGCGCCCGCGAAGCCGCCGTGCACGTCCATGAACGTCGGCATGACGATCACGAGCCTTCCTGCACCTGGTAGATCTCCCCGGCGACGAGGCCGTGCGCCTCGCGATGTACCGCCGCCGCCGCCTCGGCCGAAGGGGCCTCGGCGAGACAGAAGATCTTGCCGCGGGCCTCGTCGACCCAGTACCGCAGGTAGCTGACGTCGTACTTGCCCTGCGTGCGCAGGTCGGCCATGTGCGCCTTGACGACGTCGTCGACGGACACGCCGCCCTCAATGCTGTGGATGTCCATGTACAGCGGCATTGCCGTGCCTCCTACGGTTCGTTGCGGACGTCTACGACCGTACGGAGGAGGGGGTGGTTCCCGGATCGGGAGCGGATCCCTAGGTTTGCCGCGAAACCTACCTAGATTCCTACCGAGATTTGGCGACCGCCTCGGCCCGGCTGGCTACGCACAGCTTGGACAGGATCGCCGACACGTGGTGGTCGACGGTCTTCACCGACAGCACGAGCCGCCCCGCGATCGCCCCGTTGGTCAGCCCCTCGCCCATCAGGTCGAGGACCTGCTGCTCGCGGCGGGTCAGCCCGTGCGGGTTGGCCCGGGTCGCGGTGCGCGGCCCGGCCGGGATCGAGCGGGCGCCGGCGTCGCGCAGCCGCTGCCGGACGACCCGCACGGCCGCGGCGGCGCCGAGGTCGCCCAGCACGCCCAGCGCGCGGCGCAGCGTGTCCTCGTCGTCGGCGCCGAGCAGCGCCAGGGCGGCGTCGTACGGGCAGCCGAGCTCCTCCCAGGCACGAGCGGCGCCGTCGAGGTCGCCGTCGAGCTCCAACTGGAACGGCTCGGCGGCGACGCCGCGCGGCGGGCGGGCCGAGCCGGTGCGGCGCAGCCAGGTGCCGACGAGGCCGCGCATCCAGCCGTCGGCGCCGGCCACGACGTCGTCGGCGAGCTCGGCCTCGGCCCGGGCGTCGGAGAGCTTGCCTGCCAGCCAGTAGGCCTCGGCCCGGCCGATGCGCGCCTTGATGACCCACTGCGGTTCGCCGCAGCCGTCGGCCGACGCCGCCGCCTCGTCCAGGGCCTCCCACACGCCGTCCTCGTCGCGCCGGGCGCGGATCGTGGCGTAGCAGTACAACGGATAGATCCGGTTGATCGGGGACGCCTCCTCCACCCGGGTCAGCACCTGCCGGCACAGCGCGATCGCCTCGTCCCAGCGGCCCATCCGGGCCAGGGAGGTGGCCCGCTCGCCGCGCAGGCAGGTGCCGTAGGTGTCGACGTCGTGCTCGTCGCAGTAGGCGATCGCCTCGTGGTAGACCGGTTCGGCCTCGGCGTAGCGGCGGTTGCGGCAGAGCATGCCGTAGAGGTTGGTGTACGCGCGGCCGGCCTTCTCGTCGAGGCGGTGCTCGACGGCGACGTCCAGCGCGCGGCGCATCGTCGGGATCCACTCCGCCTCCTCGCCGCGCATGAGCCGGGCCACGGACTCGGTGCACAGCGTGTCGCTCAGCACGTCGTGGAGTTTCAGCGGTACCGCAAGGGCCTGTGCCCTTCCCGCGAGGTCGACCGCCTCGTCGTTGCGGTCGGCGAGCATGTGCTGCGCCGCGAGGTGGCCGTATGCGCGGGCCAGCTCCGGCGTCGGGCCGAGCGGCTCCAGCACCGCGATCGCCGCCTCGGCGTCGGCGAGCGCCTCTTCGCCCCGGCACAGGCTGACCATGGCGGAGGAGCGCAGGCGCAGCGCCGCGCCCTCCCGGCGCCGGTCGCCGGCGGCGCGCCACAGCGCCAGGGCCCGGTCGGCCGCCTCCACCACGCCGGTCCAGGCGTCGAACATCGACAGCTCGAACGCGAGCGCGTCCAGCAGCACCGGATCGTACCTGGAGACGCCGACGGCCCGGCGGTACTGCGCCGCCGCCTCCCGGTGCGACTTGAGCTCGGCGGCCCGCCGCGCCGCACGCACCGCGTGGTGCAGCGCCGCCGCCCGGTCGCCGGCACCTTCGGCGTGGTAGGCGAGGCTCGCGTCGTCCTCCTCGCCGTCGCGGGCGGCGCGGCGCTGCAGTGCGGCGAGGATGGCGGCGTGCGTGGGCGCGACCCGGTGCACGGGGACCGCCTGCTCGATCGCCAGGCGGGCGAGCTCGTGGCGGAAGCGCAGGCCGGTGCCGTCGCCGACGAGCAGGCCGGAGGCGGCCAGCTCGTCCAGCGCCTGCGGCGGCCCGCCGGCGGCGTCGGCCAGCAACCGCGGGTCGACGCGGGAGCCGATGAGGGCCGCGGTCTCCAGCACCGCGCGGGACGGCGGGTCCAGGCGCGCCGCCCGGGCCAGCACCGCGTCGCGGGCGGACACGGGCACGCCGTCGGTGCCGGCCTGGATGAGCTCGCTGACGAGGTACGGGTTGCCGCCGGTGAGCCGGAACAGCTCACCGGGCTCGACGCCGTGGCGCTCGGCGAGGACCCGCACCGCCTGCTCCGACAGCGGGGCCAGGCCGATGCGGCGGGTGGAACGCTGCGTGCCGATCTCGCCGAGGGCGACCCGCAGCGGGTCACCAGGTGCAAGGCTGTCGTCGCGGTACGTCACCAGCAGCAGGGTCCGGACGTTGCGCAGCCGCCGGGCCAGGAACCGCACCAGGTCGATCGTCGCCTCGTCGGCCCAGTGCAGGTCCTCGATGACGACCACGTCGACCGTGTCGAGGGCGCGCAGCACGGCGCCGAAGAGCTCGTCGCGGGGCGCGCGGGCGCGGGAGAGCTCCAGCAGCTCGCCGCCGAGCTCGTCGGCGATGTCGAACAGCGGGCCCAGCGGGCGGGGCGTGAACAGGCCGTCGCACATGCCCCAGGCCCAGCGCGCGCCGGTCAGCCGCTGCGCGAACGTCTCGACGAGCGTGGACTTGCCGACCCCAGCCTCGCCGCCGACGAGCACCAGGCGGCCCTCGCCGGCGCGCGCCTGCTGGGCGTACTCGGCCAGGGACGCGAGCGCGGAGTCGCGTTCGAGCAGCGCCATGTGCCCAGTCTGTACTCGGCGCCGCGGTCCGCCAGCCGGCAGTCAGGTTCTTTGCTGTTATGTGGCGCTGCGTGTGCCGTAGCGTTCGGCCGCGCGGGCCCGGGCCCGGGCCGCCTCGACCTCGCGGTCGCGCGGCGGCGTGCGGGTCACGAGGCTGTCGAGCAGGACCCTCGTCGCCTCGGCCACGGCCTGCACGGCGGCGTCGAACGCCTCCTGGTTGGCCGCGGCCGGGCGGGTCATGCCCGCGACCTTGCGCACGTACTGCAGGGCGGCGGCCTCGATCTCGTCCTCGGTCGCGGGGGGCTCGAAGTTGTTCAGCACGCGAATGTTCCTGCACATGTACCCAACCTTGCCAGCCCCGCGGAAAAATGTCGCACCCTCTCGCTAGTGTGCCCGGCATCCGATGAACCGCGACTCGGCGGGAGGCGTATCGCATGGCGTGGCTGGCGGCGGCCGGTGGCTATGAGGTGACTCTGGAGGACGGGCGGATAGCAGCCCGTAACCAGAAGGGCAAGGTGCTCAAGTCGTTGCCCCCGGCACTGCGCGACGACCCGGTGGTGACCGGGCTTCGGCAGCTGACGGAGTGGCTCGCGCGGCACGAGAGCGAGGTCCGCGAGCAGGTCGACCTCTGGATGATCCGATCGCTGCCGGTTCCGGCGCCGCTGCTGGCCCGGGTGTGGGCCGACGAGACCTGGCGGGCGGCGCTGACCGACCTCGTGGTCGCGGTCCTCGACGACGAGGGCGGGTTCGACCCCGATGAGGCCGGGTTCCTGCGCGACGCGACCGCCGAGGGCATCGGCGTGGTCAACCTCGACGGCGAGACGGTGCGGCTGCCGGCCGAGCGGATCGCGGTGCCACACCCGGTGCGCCTGCCCGACCTCGCCGACCTGCGCGAGTTCGCCGCCGACCTGGGCGTCACCCAGTCCGTCGACCAGCTGTTCCGCCAGACCTGGACCCGCCCCGACGACCTGGAGCCGGGCGCGAGCAGCGTGCGCGACTACGCCGGCGGCCGGTTCGGCGAGCTGCGGCACCTGATGGCGCGGGCCGCGTCGCTGGGCTATCCGGTGCGCGGCGGCTACGCGGTCTGCCGGGTCTTCGAGGACGGCCGCGGGCTGGAGGCGCGCAGCTGGGTCGGCGCCGACGACCCCTACTCGGAGGCCGAGACCGGCGACCTGGTCTTCGTCCACCCGGACGGCAAGTCGATCCCGCTGGCCGAGGTCGGCCCGGTCGCCTGGTCCGAGGGCATGCGCATGGCCGCGGCGCTCTACGCCGGCCGCATCGTCGAGGAGAGCACGGAGGAGGAGGCATGAGCGCTACGGAGCGAAGCGGAGTGGCCGATCATCATGGGCACTGGTTCAGGTCATGCCGCTGCCGGAGCGAAGCGGAGATGACGGCATGACCGAGCGGACCGAGGCGTGGCTGGACGCCGGCGCTGTGCTGCCCGTCGGCGTTGACGCCGCCAAGGACACCATCGACACCCTCACCACCCGGGCCTACGTGCACCCGGTGCTCGGCGACCGGCGGGTGGTCCGGCTCGTGCCGGCCACGCTGGGCCAGGCCGAGGACCTCACCATGGAGTTCCTCGGCTTCGCGCCGCCGGAGACGGTCGCCGAGGTCGGCGTGGTGCGCCAGCAGGCGCTGGGCTTCCCGGCCTGGGCCCTGGTGCACGACCCCGCCAATGGCCACCACGCCCTGGCGCTGGTCAAGGACATCGAGCGGCTGGTCCGGGTGGCCAAGTCCCGCATCGGGCCGGCCCGCGACGGGTTCAACGAGCTCGGCGACCGCCTCGCCCGCTCGGTGCCGCACTTCCTGCCCACGTTCTACGAGGAGGCGGCCCGGGCGTTCCTGGCCGCCGACAGCCAGACCTACGCGGCGAGCATGTTCGGCAAGGCCCGCGACGCCGAGCGGGCCTACGCCCTCGCCATCGACGAGGACCGCCAGCACGCGGTGTTCCTCGAGTTCGCGCTCGCCGGCGCCCTGACCGCCAAGGCCCTCGCGCAGCACTCCCGCGACCTCGCCGGGCGGTGCACGCCCGCGGTCGCCTACGAGCGGTTCCGGCGGCTGTGCCTGGAGCGCACCCTCGGCGGCATGCCGCCCTATGCGCAGATGCACGTCGACCTCGGCCGGCTGGCGAAGGCCGCCGGGCTGGGCGTCGAGGAGGAGGACCGGCTGCTGGCCGAGCTCCTGGCCGCACCGTCGATCCTGCGGGCGCCCGGCGGCTTCTGGAAGGCCTACCGCCCGGCCCTGATCCGCATCGCGAAGCGCGACCCGCGGGTGCGCGGCCAGCTGCTCGGCATGTTCCCGAAGGACTGCCCGTTCGGCACCTGGCTGGACATCCTCGCCGACAGCGGCGCGACGGCCGCGCTGACCGGCCCGGCGGGCGCGGTCGAGGAGGGCGCGGAGGCGCCGGACGGCCCGGCCGGCTGGCTGGCCCGCGCCGACCGCAGCCGCGGCGGCTGGCGGCGCCCGCGCGACGCCCAGTTCTACGCGCTGGTCGAGCGGATGGCGGATCGGCTGCGCGCCGACGCCGTGCCCGCCGACCTGGCACCCAGCCACCACCGCATGGACCTGGACCTCGTCGATCTCGTCCTGGCCCTCGGCGTGCCCCTGGCGGAGGTCGACGACAACGCCCGCTGCGACGTCGGCGACTGGATGAACGACTCCGGCGACGGGCGCCGCGACCTCGCCGCCGTGGCCGCGCACGAGCGGCTGCTGCCGCTCATCGCCGACAGCACCGAGTCCTACCTCAAGACCTGGTATCGGTCCGAGCAGGCGGCCGTCGCGCCCGAGCGGGTGTCCCGCGCCGTGGCCGTCCCCGGCCTGCGCACCGCGCTGCACTGGTGGCTCGACCGGCTCGCCGACCGCCTCGCCGAGCAGGGCCTGACCACTGTCGGCGCCGAGATCGACCGGCTCACGCTCGTCGCCTGCCCGGAGGGGCTCGCCGTCAACCCGGAGGCGATCGCCCGGATCACCGCGATCGACCTCGCCCCGGTGCTCGGCGCGACGCTGCGGGCCGGCGTCATCGACGAGTTCGGCTGGCCCGCCCTGGAGGCCGGCACCGCCGCCGTCAAGGGCGACGACCGGCTCCCGCTGGAGGAGGACCTGCAGCTGCTGTCCCAGTGGCCGCAGCTGGTGCTGTGGCGCGGCGAGCGGGTCGTGGTCGTCGGCGACGACGGCGTCGAGCTCGAGCACATGCTGCGCATCCCGCCGCAGGAGCGGCGCTACTCGTGGCGCACGACGCTGCGCTACGTCGACGGGCAGCTGCTCGTGGTGTGGAACCGCGACGGCGACCGGGTCGGCTACTGGAGCGGCGCGCCGGACGACGTGTTCGCGATCGCCGGCGAGGACGGGCTCTCCGACCCCGGCGACACGTCCGTCGCCCTGCCCGGCGGCGGGCGCAGCGCCGGCGGCCGGCCCCTGTTCGCCGGCGACCGCGGCGCGCAGGACGTCGGCGCCGTGGCCACCGACGGCCTGCACTACTGGGTGCAGGTCCAGCTGCCCGACTACAGCACGCGCTGGCAGGAGTTCGACCCGGCGACCGGGCAGCGGGGCCGGGTGTCGATGCCGGCGTTCTACGAGGACGGCGCCGTCGACGGCCAGCCGCTGATCGCACACGGCTGCCGCCTGCGCCCCGCCACCGCCCGCATGGCGCACAGCCCGCTGGGCCACCGCGACGGCCTCGTCGGCTGGCGCGTGCGCCAGATCGCCGACGGGCAGGCCGGCGAGGGGGTCGACGGCCGCTCGTTCGCGCTGCACGAGCCCGACCCGGTCCGCCGCGGCCGGATGGGCCAGCTCTGCGGTGCGATCCGCTTCCCGGGCTCCGACGAGGTGCACGGCGTCGTGCTCGAGCACAACTGGCGGCGGGTCGCCATTCACCTGCACACCGCCGCGGGGCTGCGCTTCGCGTCGCTGGTCAGCCCGGTCGGCGAGGACGACCCGTTCGCGGAGGGGACGAAGCTGCTGCCGCCTCCGCAGTACTGGCACCAGATGCGCCCCCGCGACGAGGCCGGCTCGGCCGCGATGCGCGCGCTCGGCGACGACCTCGCCGGCCGCCTGCTCGCGAAGGTGTCGGCCATGGCCACCGCCGACGGGCGCAGGCTCGTCTTCGACGACGCGCCGGTCCGCGACGCCGTGCGCGAGGCGCTGCCGCAGATCGGCGACGCCGACCTCGTCGCCGGCGTCGCCGGCGTGGTCAAGCACGCCGCCCGGGCCGCGCTGCGCCTGACCGGCCTCACCACCCTCACCGAGGCCGTGGCCGCGCAGGCCGTGACCGCCGTCGACGACCCCGACGCGCACCTGCCGACCGACGAGTTCCTCGACGACGTGCTCGAGGGCCTCATCCCGGGTTGCTACGACCACGGACGGGAGTGGGCGAAGGTCTTCCTCGACGCCGGCGCCGCGCTCACCGGCCGCGAGCCCCGCACGCCGCTCGAGCCGTGGGTGGCCGGCGCCGACCTGGACTGGTATGACGCGCTCGGCGTCGTGCCCTCGCTGCTGGTCCGCGCCGCGGCACCGGTGACGCCGGCCGAGCACCGGGCCGCGCTGTTCGACGTGCTCGAGGTGCTCGCCGCCTCCGGCCTGCTCGACGGCGCCGCCCGGCGCCTGTCGCTGAACTCCGACACCAGCCGGGCGCAGATGACCGCCGGTCAGCCGGTGGCCACGGGCGAGGGACGGTGGCTGCTGCCCTTCCGGGTGGACTCCGGCGACGGCTCGGTCACCGGGATCGAGTTCGCCGCGGGCGGCCGCTTCGGCCCGGTGCCCGGCCACGCCGTGACGAGCGAGAAGCTGTTCGACGGGCGC
This sequence comes from Dactylosporangium darangshiense, assembly GCF_039537565.1. Taxonomy (NCBI): domain Bacteria; kingdom Bacillati; phylum Actinomycetota; class Actinomycetes; order Micromonosporales; family Micromonosporaceae; genus Dactylosporangium; species Dactylosporangium darangshiense. The sequence goes on along the minus strand of NZ_BAABAT010000012.1, from coordinate 234,387 downwards.
GGCATCGACGCCGCCGCCGTGACCCGGTTCGTCGCCGCGGGCCACGCGCACGGCGGCCCGGCCGTCCTGCTGCGCCCCGACACGGTCCGCGCCGTCTCCGCCGGCGCCGGCATCAGCCTCGCCGAGGCCACCGTGCTGCTGTCCGGCGCGACCGACGAACGGCAGTGGAAGGCACACCGGCCCGCCGACTGGACGCCGGCCGGCGAGTCGGTCACCGACTACGCGATCGAGACGGCACAGCAGCACCTCAACCGGCGCGGGGCGATGGGCCCCGGCACCGGCGCGCACGCTGCCCTGCTGCCGGCCGACCCGGCGCTGCTGTGGACCGACGGGCCCGACGCGGCCCGGTTCGGCGCCTGGCGGGCCGAGCGCGTCGGCGCCCGCACCCCCGTCGGCGACGACCTGATCACCGACTGCCGCCGCGCCGACGTCGCGACCGGCATGACCGCGTCGGAGTTCCTGCACGGGCTGGCCAACATCGAGACCTGCCGCTGGCTGCGCGAGCCCGGCGCCGGGATCAACGGCGACGACCTGCTCGTCACCGTCGCGCGCGGCGTGCCGTGGCTGGCGCGGCGGCTCGGCGCGGACGACCCGATGCGGCACAACCTGCCGCGCCTGCTCGAGCTCGTCCGGCGGCTCATCAAGTCGCCCGCGTTCGAGCTGCCCCTGGGCGGCACCGACGAGACGAACTTCAACAAGGCGCTCGGCGCCCTCGGCCTGACGACGAAGCCCGATGGCGAGCGGATCGAGGCCGGCCCGTTCGTCGCGAACGCCACCGGCTACTGGCGGCGCGTCAGTGTCCGCCCGGCCCGGCTCGACGGCCTCGGCGACCGGCGCGTCGACGCGCTGCTCGACGCGATCGACAGCCACGCCCGGCCGATGGTCGCGCTGCGCGCCGTCGCCGGCGACCAGCTCGACACCTGGCTGGAGCCGGCGGCGTGCGACTCGCCGCACGACCCGTCGCGCTCCGCGCCCGACCTGGTCGCCCAGGTGTCCGAGCGGCACGGCCTCGGCGCCGACGCGGCCACCGTCTACCTGCAGCTGCTGGCACTGCCCGACCCGACCGACCGCAACGTGGCGGCCTGGACCGGGTGGAAACCGGCCCGGCTCAAGGCTGCGCGGGCCGAGCTGGCCGCCACCGACCTCGTCGTCGAGGCGAAGCGGCCCCGCGCCGGGCGCTCGCTGTTCCTGCCCGGCGGGTGGCTGGCCTGGAAGGCGCCGCTGCCGCCGCAGGAGCGGTGGAAGCTGGCCCTGCTCATCGGCGCCGGCGAGGACGGCTGCGAGCTCGGCGCCGTCGTCCCGGCCGCGCCCGCGCCGCGGCTGTTCCACCTCGCCTGGGACCGCATCGTCGCCGGCGACCACCCCCGATTCGAAGAGCTCACCACGAGAGGCCGCCGATGACCGCCACCGTCACCAGCCCGCGGCAGGTCGACCCCGCCGAGCACGCCCACGCGACGGAGCTGGCGTTCCTCGCCGCGTTCGACGGCGGGGCGCGCCCGCCCGGCTGGCGGCTCACCCCGCGGGCCGTGGTCACGTTCATCGTCGGCAGCGACGGCGAGACGCTGTCGCTGCCCAAGGGCGCCCGCCCCGACGGCGTGCCGGCGAAGCTCGAGATCGCGCGCAAGTTCGTCGGCGACCGGGCTCTCGTGGAGCGGTGCGTCGTGACCCTCGCCGGCGAGCGCGGCCTGCTGCTCATCGGCGAGCCCGGCACGGCCAAGTCGATGCTGTCGGAGCTGCTGTCCGCCGCCGTGTGCGGCACCAGCGAGCTGGTCGTGCAGGGCACCGCGGGCACGACCGAGGACCAGCTGCGCTACGGCTGGAACTACGCGCTGCTGCTCGCGCACGGCCCCAGCCCCGAGGCCCTCGTGCCCTCACCGGTGCTCACCGCGATGCGGGCCGGCCAGGTCGCCCGCATCGAGGAGATCACCCGCTGCCTGCCCGAGGTGCAGGACGCGATGGTGTCGATCCTCTCCGACCGCCGCATCGCCGTGCCGGAGCTGGCCGGCACGGCGGGCGCGACCGTCCACGCCGCGCCCGGCTTCACCCTCATCGCCACCGCCAACCTGCGCGACCGCGGCGTGTCGGAGATGTCCGCCGCCCTCAAGCGCCGCTTCAACTTCGAGACCGTCGGCCCGATCCCCGACCTGGCCGCCGAGACCGCGCTCGTCGGCCGCCAGGCCCGCGCCGCCCTGGTGCGGGTCGAGACCCCGTTCGAGGTCGACGAGGCCGTCCTCGAGGCCCTGGTCACCGCCTTCCGCGACCTGCGCTCGGGGCGCTCGGTCGAGGGCTGGGAGGTGGAGCGCCCCTCCACGGTGATGAGCACCGCCGAGGCCGTCGCGGTGGCCACGTCTCTGGCCCTGGCCGCCGCCTACTTCCCCGGCGACCGCGACGTCCTGTCCCTGCTCCCCGCCCACCTGCAGGGCGTGGTCTGCAAGGACGACCCGACCGACGGCGCGAAGCTGCTCGGCTACTGGGACGGCGCCGTGCGCCGCCGCGCCGAGGACGGCGCCCGGCTGTGGCGCCGCCTGTGGGAGCTGCGCGATGTCCTCCAGTCCTGACGTCGTGGGCGCGGCGTCCGCTCTGGACGCCGCGCTCGCCCCCTCCACCCCGGCCCCCGCGCCGCCGGATGCCGCGCCCGCGGTGCCCGGTCTGCGTTCCGTGGGACGGGCCACCGCGCTCAATTCGGCCGGCTCTGGTGCCGCGCTCGCGGTGTCCGAGGCCGACACCGAGCTCGCCTTCGCCGGGACGGATGCCGCGCTGGCGGCCTCCGGCCCGGACGCCGCGCTCGCCGGCCTCGCCGGCAGCACGACGCCGTTCCTCATCGGGGTTCGCCATCACTCCCCCGCGCTGTCCGCGGTTGTCGAGGAGCTGCTGGACGGCTTCCGGCCCGAGGTACTGCTGCTCGAGCTCCCCGCCGAGTTCGCCTCCTGGCTGCCGTGGCTGGCCGACCCGGCCACGAAGGCCCCGGTCGCCCTCGCCGGCGTGGTGGGCGGCGACGGCGCGCCCGCGTTCTACCCGTTCGCCGACTTCTCGCCGGAGCTGGTCGCGGTGCGCTGGGCGGCCCGCAACGGCGTCGAGGTCGTGCCGTGCGACCTCCCGCTGTCGGCCCGAGCCTGGCGCACGCCCGCGGCCACCCCCACCCCGGCGGGCGACAACGACGGCGCCCCCGTCTCCTTCCTCGGCGACGCCCTCAAGCGCTCCGCAACCGGCCGCCCCGACGAGGACATGTGGGACCGGGTCGTCGAGACCCGCGCCCCGGGCGCTACCGCCGAGGCGGTCCGGCGGGCGGCGCTGCTCGTCGGCTGGGCCATGCGCCGCGACACCGCCCAGGCGACCGGCGTCCCGGCGCTCGACCTGGCCCGCGAGGCCTGGATGCGCCGCTGCCTGGCCGAGGCCGGCCCCCGCCGCGCCGCCGCCGTGGTCGGCTCCTTCCACGCCGCCGCGCTGCTCGCCCCTCCCCTTGATCCGGCTGCCACCTCCTCCTCACCCACCCCGGCTGTCAGCTCTCCTTCGTCCACCGAACCGGCACGCGACGAGGCGGGCGGCGTCGTGACCTCGCTCGTCCCCTACAGCTTCGGGCTGCTCGACGCCCGCTCCGGCTACCCGGCCGGGATCCGCGACCCGCGATGGCAGCAGGCGGTCGTCGCCGCCGGCGGGCGGCCCGAGGCGGTCGAGGCGGCGGCGCTGGCCAGCGTCGTCGAGGTGTGCGCACGGGTCCGGGCCGGCGGCCACCCGGCCGGCCCCGCCGAGGCGCGCGAGGTGTTCCGGCTCGCCACCGACCTCGCGCGGCTGCGAGGGCTACCGGCGCCCGGCCGCGGCGAGCTGATCGAGTCGCTGCAGAGCGTCCTGGCCCACGGCGAGGTGCTCGGCCGCGGCCGCGTCGTCGCCGCGGCCATGGAGACGGTCCTCGTCGGCGACGTCCGCGGCGCCCTCGCGCCCGGCGCGCCGCGCTCCGGGCTGCGCCCCGCCGCGGAGGCCGAGCTGGCGCGCCTGCGCCTGCCCGGGCCCGGCGAAGCAACCAAGGACCTGCGCCTCGACCCGCTGCGCTCCGACCTGGACCGCCGCCGCGACGTCGCGTTGCGCCGGCTCGCGGCGTGCCGCATCCCGTATGCCGAGCACACCGCTGTCGAGGGCACCGCGGGCGTCGACGCGCTGACCACGCGCTGGAGCATCGAGTGGACGCCCGGCACGGAGGCGATGCTGGACGTCGCCGGCGTACGCGGCGTGACGCTGGCCCAGGCCGCCGAGGGCGCGCTGCGCGAGCGGCGCCGGGCGGACGAGGGCGCCGAGGGGCCCACCGCCGCGCAGATCATCGCCGGCCTCGCCGCCGCGGCCGAGTGCGGCCTGCCGGGCCTCGCCGCCGAGCGCCTGGCGGAGCTTGCCGCCGAGGTGCCGGCCAGCGCGACGCTCGAGGAGCTCATGCGGGCCCTGGCCCTGCTCGACCGCCTCGGCAACGGCCACGTGCCCGGCCTGCCGGCCCCCGAAGCCGCCGCCCTGGCCGACCTGCCGGTGCTGGCCGAGGCTTTGGAGGCCGCCGCGGTACGTCAGGTCGACGGCCTGGCCGGCTCCGAGGACGTCGCCGACGTGCACGCGCTGGTGGCGCTCGGCCGCCGGGCCGACGCCGCCGGCGTGGGCCTGCGCCTGGCCGACGCCCTGGACCGCCTGACCGCGACCGGCACCCCGACGATGGCCGCCGCCGCCGGCGCCGTCCAGGTCCTGCTCGGCCTGTCGACGCCCGCCGTGCTCGGCACCCGCGTCGCATCCTGGATCGACGCCGCCGGCTCCGACGAGTCCCGCCGCCGCCTGCTGGGCCACCTGCGCGGCCTGCTCGCCGCCGCAGAACCCCTGCTGCAGTCTGGCCCCGATGCCCTGGACGGCCTGCTGGACCGCGTCGCCTCGATGTCCGACGCCGCGTTCCTGTCGCGCCTGCCGGCCCTGCGCGGCGGCTTCCAGGCGGTGAGCCCGGCGGGCCGGGACCGCCTGCTCGCGGTGGTCGAGGACCGCCTGGGCGACGGCGTGTCCCGCGACCTCAACGACACCGATCCGGCGGCGCTGCTGCACCACCTGCTCGCCGACCGCGCGGGCCGCGCCGCCGCCGAGGCCCTGGGCCTGCTCCCCGCAGCAGCGGCCGACCCGCCTGCGGCCACCGCCGACCCCGACGTGAGCCTCTCGGGGCCGGACACGACCGACACCGAGCTCGACCCGGCCACCACCGACCCGAGCGCGGCCACTGCCGACGAGTCGGATATGTCGGATCCGTCGCCGCGGGCGCTCGCCGTGCTCGATCGGTGGCGGCTGTTGCTCGGGCGGCAGGATCGGCAGCTCGGCGGGGCGGCGCGGCGGTTCGCGACGGCGCTCGACGAACTGTACGGGGCCGGGAGCGGTGAAGGGTCCGCCGCCGATGCCGGTGGGCGGGCCGGGCGGGAGGCGCCGTTCCCGGGGGTGCGGGAGTGGGCCGAGGAGCTGACCGCGCTGTTCGGGACCGGGATCCGCGAGGAGGTGCTGGCCCGGGCCGCCGAGGCCGGGCGGCGCGACGCCGTGATGCTGCTCGACCCGGACAGGGTCAACCCGTCGGTGGAGCTGCTGCAGACCGTACTGTCGCTGGCCGGCGGGATGCCCGAGAGCACCGTCGCCCGGCTGCGGCCGCTCGTGGCCCGCATTGTCGACGAGCTCACGCGGCGGCTGGCGACCCGGCTGCGGCCGGCGCTGGCGGGGATCACCACGCCGCGGCCGACGTACCGGCCGGGCGGGCCGCTGGACCTGCCGCGGACGCTGCGGGCCAACCTGGCGAGCACGCGGCGCGATGCGGACGGGCGGGTGCAGGTGATCCCGGAGCGGCCGGTGTTCCGCACCCGGGCGCGCCGTGGCGTCGACTGGCGGCTGGTGCTGGTCGTGGACGTGTCCGGGTCGATGGAGGCGTCGGTGATCTGGTCGGCGCTGACCGGCGCGATCCTGGCCGGGGTACCGGCGCTGACGACACACTTCGTGGCGTTCTCCACGGAGGTCGTCGACCTGACCGACCGGGTCAGCGACCCGTTGACGCTCCTGCTGGAGGTGCAGGTCGGCGGCGGCACCCACATCGCCAAGGGGCTTCGGCACGCGCGGAGCCTGGTCACGGTACCGTCGCGGACCCTGGTGGTGCTCGTCAGCGATTTCGAGGAGGGGTACCCACTGGGCGGCCTCCTCGCCGAGACCCGCGCGCTCGTCGAGTCGGGCGTGACCGTGCTCGGATGCGCGAGCCTGGACGACGCGGGCCGGCCGCGGTACTCGGTGTCGATCGCCTCGCAGCTCGTGGCGGCCGGGATGCCGGTCGCCGCGCTGAGCCCGCTGGAGCTGGCCCGGTGGGTCGCGGAGAAGGTGCGGTCATGAGCCGAAGAGGACGGGTTGGCACGGCCGCGCTCGGGCGGCGCCGCGCGCCAGTGGGTCGAGGAGAAGGTGCGGTCATCAGCGGAGCAGGACGGCGTCGCACGGCCGTGCTCGGGCGGCGCCGCGCGCCGGTGGGTCGCGGAGAAGGTGCGGCCATGAGCGGAACAGGACGCGTTGGCACGGCTGTGCTCGGGCGGCGCCGCGCGGCGGCGGGGGAACCGGACGTGGCGGGAGCGGCGGGGCGTGGGCCGGTGCTCGGGCGGCGCCTCGCGGAGGCGGGGGTGACGGCGTGAGCGACTCCTTGCCGCCGATCGAGACCCCGGTACTCGTGGCCGCGGTCGACGCGCTGCCGGCCCGGCTGCGCAAGAAGCTCGACGACAGCGCGGCGAAGCTGGCGGATCGGCCGGTGACGCGCGACGGCGACCGGTACGTGGTCGCGATCGACGATGCCACCACCGTGACGCTGACGGTGACCGGCGGCGTCGTGCGCAGTCCCGAGTCGGTCGCCTGCACCTGCCTGCTCGCGCCGAACTGCCTGCACCGCGCGTCGATCCTGTCGCTCGCCCCGGTCCACGACGGCGACGAGGTAGCGGCCGTCGCCGAGGAAGCGGGTGAAGCGACCGCGGGCCCGGCCGATGCGGACGCCTCCGGATCGGGCGCGACTCGTGCGGGCAATCAGGGAGAAGCCGCCGAGGTGCAGGCGGTGCCCGAGGACGGCGCGGTGGTGCTCACGACGCAGCAGATCGCGGCCGTCAACCAACTGTGGCGGGCCTCGGTGGCGGTGCTCTCCGACGGGGTGACCGGGTCGGGGGCCGTCGCGAGGGCGGCGCTGCTGCGGGCGGCACACGAGGCGCAGGCGTGCAAGGTGTACCGGGCGGCGGCCGCGGCCCGCGTCGTGGCCACGCTGTTGCAGGCGGCACGGGCGGGAGACGCGCACTACCGGCTCGCCGATCTGAGCCAAGCGCTGCGCGAGCTGCTGATGGTCACGCACCGGCTGCGCAGGGCGACGGGCGACGGTGCCGTTGCGGAGGGGCTGCTGGGGGCCGCGCGGCGGCAGTATCACCTCGAGGGGAGCCTGCGGCTGTACGGGCTCTGCACGACCGCGGTGCTGGCGGGGACCGGGCATGCGGGGGTCGTGACGTACGCGGCGGATCGTGGCGGGCGGCTCTGGATGATCGCGGACGTCATGCCGGGCGACGCGCGGCGGGCAGCGCGGGCCGGCGGGGCCACCATCGCGATGGGTGAGACGGCGCTGACGCACCGTGGGCTGACCCGGGCGGGGCTCGTGGTGACGGGGGCGACGGCGGCCGGGAGCCGGCAGCTCGGGGCGGGGCGCGGGGTCAAGGCCGTCACCGCGTCCGGAGCCGCGTGGCACGAGGAGCCGCTCTCGGGACTGTGGGCGGAGCCGGTCGCGGCGCAGGTGCACCGGGCGTTCGAGGGCCTGGCGGTGCCCGTCGCCGAGCGGGGCGCCGGCTCGGACCTGCTGTTCCTGCGGGTGACGGTGCTCGGCACCGACGGTGACGCGGTGCTGGCCCGCGGCGCCGACGGGATGCCGCTGGTCATGCGGGTCGCGGTAGATCATCCCGCGCTCGGGTACCGCGAGAACCTGCGCATACTCGGCCGGGCCGAAGGGCTCGAGCTCCTCGTCATCGCGCGGCCCGATCCGGGGCGGCCGGGCACCGTGCTGCCCATCGCGGTCGCGCCGCCGTCCGCCGATGGCGACGGGTGGCATCTGCCGGCGGCGGGCGGGGGCCATGTGGACCTCGCGTTCGATCGGCTCCATCGCAGCCATCTGCCCCAGCCGGGACCCGCAGCGGACCGGCACGACGAGACGCCCGCGGAGACGCAGGACGAGCCGGAGAACCGCAGCGAGCCGGAGAACCGCGACGAGCGAGAAACCCGCGACAAGCAGAAGAACCTTGACGAGCAGGAGAACCGCGACGGGTGGGAGAGCAACGAACCGGGCGGCAGTGTGCAGGAGAGCGACGACGGGTGGAGGCCGGTCGTGAGCAATCCGGCGCTGCATCGGCTGGCCGTGCAGATCGAGCGGGCCGTGTCCGGGGGGCGGGTCATGCTCACGTTTCCGAACGGCCGCGGGTCCAGCGACGCGGGGCGGATGCGCAACGCGCGGCTGGAGACGGGGGCGGCCCTGCTCGACGGGCTCGTCGGCGCGGCCGCGGACCGGCCGCGGGACGCGTTCGGTCGGCTCGCGGCCGATGACGGCACGGCGTTCGCGCAGGCCTGGCTGGCCGCGGCGACCTACGCCGACGCGGCCGGGCGGGCGCTGGCCGAGGCGTCCTGGCTGCCGGCCGACTCGCACCTGGAGGCCGGCCACTAAAACCCGTCAGCAAAAAACACGCCGGGCCACTGACCAAGCCAGCCACCAGAACGAGCCGGCCATTGACCAAGCCGGCCGCTACAACAAGCCCGGCCATTGACCAAGGCGGCCACGACAACAAGGACGGCCATCGGACAAAGCTGGCCGTTAGAAACGAGCCGGCCAATCGAAACGAGTGGAACGAGCTAGGGGCGGGTGGCCTCGATCGCCTCGATGAAGGCCTTCGCGCGGGCCTCGTAGTTGTCGTAGCGGCCGTAGCTGGGGGCCGCCGGCGACAGGAGGACCACGCCGCCGGGCGGGACCAGGTCCCGGGCGCGGCGGACCGCATCCGGGAGGTCGGTGGCCACCAACCGGGTCACGCCGGGTAGAGGGCCGACCACGTCGAGGATGTGTTCGCCGCTGTCGGGGATGGCGATCAGGGTGAGCTCGACCGCGCGGTCGCGCAGGTAGTCGCGCAGCGGGGTGTAGTCGATGCCCCGGTTCTGGCCGCCGACGAGGACGGCCAGCGGGCGGCCCGCGTAGGCCTCGATGGCGTGGACCGTGGTCTGCGGGGCGGTGGAGAGCGAGTCGTTGACGAACTCGACGCCCGACGGGTCCGGGATCGGGGTGAGGCGGTGCGGCAGCGGGGTGTAGGAGCGCAGCGCCGCCTCCACCTCCGCGCGCTCTGCGGCCACGTCGACGCCGTAGGCCTGCACGGCGGCGAGGGCCACGCAGAGGTTGCCGGCGTTGTGGGTACCGCGGAGAGGGAACGCGTCGCGCGGGAATAGGCGCTCGCCGGCGAGGACGACCCAGCCGTCCACGACGTGGAAGGACTCGGGCGTGGCGGCGGGGATCAGCGGCAGGCCGGGGCGGGCGGCCAGCTCCGCGGCCAGGGTCGGGTCGGTGGCGTTGTAGACGACCGCCTCGGGGTCGTGCTCGGCGATGTTGAGCTTGTGCGCGTAGTACTGCGCGGGCAGGCCGTCGCGCGTCCAGTCGAGGTGCTCCTCGAACAGGCTGGTGACGACGGTGATGCGTGGGGAGTCCTGCAGGTCGGCGCACTGGTACATGGACAGCTCGAGCACGTAGCGCTCGGCCGGCGGGAGGGCCAGCACGGCGACGCCGATGTTGCCGCCGAGCTGGTTCGGGCGGCCCGTCGAGGCGAGCAGGTGCGAGATCAAGGTTGTGGTCGTGCTCTTGCCCTTGCTGCCGGTGACGCCGATCGTGTGCTTGGCGTGATCGGCCATCCACAGGGCGGTACCACCGGTGATGGCAACGCCCCGGTGGCGCAGCTGCTGAATCCACGGGTTCGACTCGCCCACGATGGGTGAGCGCACGAGCACGTCGATGCCCTCGAGGGCGCCGGCCAGGGCCTCGCCCTCGTGCAACGGGGCGAGCTGCGCGAGGCGGCCCTCCCACTTGGTGGCCAGGAACGTGGTCTTGTCCTGCACGACGACGAGGGAGGCCGGGCCGTTCGGTGCGATCGCCTCGATGGCGGCGATGCCCTCCCGGCCCGTGCCCCACACGGCCACCCGCCGCCCGGCGAGCTCCGACAGATGCATGAGTCGGTACTTTATCCTCGGCGGCCGGTCGACGCCTTGCGGTAGTCGCTGTTCAGTCTTCCGATCAGGGTGAGCGGGATGCCCTTGGGGCACACCGTGGTGCACTCGCCGGTGTTGGTGCAGCCGCCGAAGCCGGCCTCGTCGTGCGCGGCGATCATGCCGAGGACCCGGGACTCGCGCTCGGGCTGGCCCTGCGGGAGCAGGCCGAGGTGGCCGACCTTCGCCGCGGTGAAGAGCATCGCCGAGCCGTTCGGGCAGGCGGCCACGCAGGCGCCGCAGCCGATGCAGGTGGCGGCCTCGAACGCGGCGTCGGCGTCGGCCTTGGGCACCGGGGTGGCGTGGGCGTCCGGCGCCGCGCCCGTCGGGGCGGTGATGTAGCCGCCCGCCTGGATGATCGAGTCGAAGGCGCCGCGGTCGACGACGAGGTCGCGCACGACCGGGAACGCCGCCGCGCGCCACGGCTCGACGTCGATCGTGTCGCCGTCCTTGAAGTGGCGCATGTGCAGCTGGCAGGTGGTGGTCGCCTTCAACGGGCCGTGCGCCACCCCGTTGATCATCATTCCACACATGCCGCAGATGCCCTCGCGGCAGTCGTGGTCGAAGGCGATCGGCTCGTCGCCGGCCAGGATCAGCCGCTCGTTGAGCACGTCGAGCATCTCCAGGAACGAGGCGTCCGGGGAGATGTCCTGCACCTCGTACGTCACCATGTGGCCCTTGACGTCCGGGCCGGACTGGCGCCACACGCGCAGCTTGATGTCCATCTACTTGTAGCTCCGCTGGGTCGGGTGGACGTATTCGAACTCGAGCGCTTCCTTGTGCAGGACGGGCGGCTCACCGGTACCGGCGAACTCCCAGGCCGCGACGTAGGAGAACTCGTCGTCGTGGCGCAGCGCCTCGCCGTCGGGGGTCTGGCTCTCGGCGCGGAAGTGCCCGCCGCACGACTCGGCGCGGTGCAGCGCGTCGACGCACATGAGCTCGGCCAGCTCGAAGAAGTCGGCGACGCGGCCGGCGCGCTCCAGGTTCTGGTTGAGCTCCTCGCCCGTGCCGGGCACCTTGACCCGGTTCCAGAACTCTTCGCGCAGCGCCCGCACCAGACTCAGGGCCTTCGTCAGGCCCGACTCGGTGCGCTCCATGCCGCAGTACTCCCACATGATGTGGCCGAGCTCGCGGTGGAAGGAGTCGACGGTCCGGTCGCCGTCGACCGACAGCAGCTTCGCGATGCGCTCCTCGACCGCGGCCCGCGCGCCGGCGACGGCCTCGTGCGACTCGGCGACCGCCGGGAACGGGCCGGCCGCCAGGTAGTCGTTGATGGTGTTGGGCAGCACGAAGTACCCGTCGGCGAGGCCCTGCATGAGCGCGGACGCGCCGAGGCGGTTGGCGCCGTGGTCGGAGAAGTTGGCCTCGCCGACGACGAACAGGCCCGGGACGTTGGACTGCAGGTCGTAGTCGACCCACAGGCCGCCCATCGTGTAGTGCACGGCGGGGTAGATGCGCATCGGCGTGAGGTACGGGTCGTCGCCGGTGATCCGCTCGTACATCTCGAAGAGGTTGCCGTACTTGGCCTCGACGGCCGGGCGGCCCAGGCGCGCGATCGCGTCGGCGAAGTCGAGGTAGACCCCGAGCCCGCCGGGGCCGACGCCGCGACCCTCGTCGCAGACGTTCTTGGCGGCGCGGGAGGCGATGTCCCGCGGTACCAGGTTGCCGAACGACGGATAGATCCGCTCGAGGTAGTAGTCGCGCTCGTCCTCGGGGATGTCGGCCGGTGCGCGGTCGTCGCCGGCCCGCACCGGCACCCACACCCGGCCGTCGTTGCGCAGCGACTCGCTCATGAGCGTGAGCTTGCTCTGGTGCGTGCCCGACTCGGGGATGCACGTCGGGTGGATCTGCGTGTAGCAGGGGTTGGCGAACAGCGCGCCCTGCCGGTGCGCCCGCCACGACGCGGTGACGTTGCAGCCCTTGGCGTTGGTGGACAGGAAGAACACGTTGCCGTACCCGCCGGAGGCGAGCACCACGGCGTCGGCGAGGTCGGTGGTGATCTCGCCGGTGACGAGGTCGCGCACGACGATGCCGCGGGCCCGGCCCTCGACCACGATGAGCTCGAGCATCTCGTGGCGGGCGTTCATCTCCACGTTGCCGGCGGCGATCTGGCGCTCCAGGGCCTGGTACGCGCCGAGCAGCAGCTGCTGGCCCGTCTGGCCGCGGGCGTAGAAGGTGCGCGACACCTGCGTGCCGCCGAACGAGCGGTTGTCGAGCAGGCCGCCGTACTCGCGGGCGAAGGGCACGCCCTGCGCCACGCACTGGTCGATGATGTTCACGGACACCTGGGCCAGGCGGTACACGTTGGACTCGCGGGCCCGGAAGTCGCCGCCCTTCACCGTGTCGTAGAAGAGCCGGTACACGGAGTCGCCGTCGTTGCGGTAGTTCTTGGCGGCGTTGATCCCGCCCTGCGCCGCGATCGAGTGCGCGCGGCGGGGGCTGTCCTGGTAGCAGTACGAGCGGACCTTGTACCCGGCCTCGGCCAGGGTCGCCGCCGCGGAGCCGCCGGCCAGGCCCGTGCCGACCACGATGACGGTCAGCTTGCGCTTGTTGGCCGGGTTGACGAGCTTGGCGGAGAACTGCCGCCGCTCCCAGCGCGTCTCGATGGGCCCGTCCGGCGCGGCGGAGTCCGCGACCGGGTCCCCTTCGATCCAGTACGTCATGTCACTTCACCAATCCGGTGAGTACCGCGAACGGCACGCAGAGGTAGCCGACGACCAGCACGAGCGACAGCCCGAGGGCCGCGGCGCGGGCGACCCGCTCCCCGCGCGGGCTCTGCTGGCCGAGGGTGCGCAGCGCGGAGAAGATCCCGTGGCGCAGGTGGAAGCCGATCGCGACGATCGCGAGGGCGTAGAACAGCGTCACGTACCAGCGCCCGGGCGCGAAGTCGGCAACCACGTTGGCGTAGGGGTGCTGCTTGTCGCCGACCGGGTTCACGGTCCCGGTCGTGAGGTCCAGGATGTGGAACACGACGAACAGCAGGATGATGACGCCGCCCCAGCGCATGGTGCGCGCCGCGTAGCTGCCCTGCACCTTCGGCCGGTGCGCATAGCGGACCGGGCGGGCGGCGCGGGCCCGGCGGGCGAGCACCACGGCGGCGAAGATGTGCCCGAGCACGGCGAGCGTCAGGCCGCCGCGCTGGATCCACAGGTACCAGGTGTGCGGCAGCACCGGCGCGCCGATGTCGCGCAGCCAGTGCGCGTAGTGGTCGAACGCCGACGCCCCGACGAAGATCTTCAGGTTGCCGGCCATGTGCGCGAACAGGAACAGCACCAGCAGGATGCCGGTCCCCGCCATGAGCATCTTCAGGGCGACGGACGAGGCCTTTTTCTGCCGAATAGCCGGACTCGTCCGTTCTGCCGTCATTACCGCCACTCCGCCGACGCTAAGCCGCCCGCCGACGATTCGTCCAATGCATGAAGCCCGCAGGGGCAATAGACATAAGCTATGAAGGTGCAGCTGCAGCAGCTCCGATACTTCGTAACCGTCGCCGAACTACGACATTTCACTCGGGCGGCGGAGCGACTGGGTGTGAGTCAACCGACACTGAGTAAACAAATTCACACCCTCGAAGCCGCGCTCGGCGCCCCGCTGTTCGACCGCTCCCGCGGCGCCGTGGTCCTCACCACCGCCGGCGAGACGCTGCTGCCCCTGGCCCGCCGCATCGTCGGCGAGACCGACACCGCGCGCGACGCGGTCCAGGAGGTGGTCGGCCTGCGCCGCGGCCGGGTGCGCCTCGGCGCGACGCCGAGTCTCTGCACGTCACTGGTACCCCTGGTGTTGCGCGACTTCCACGAACGCCACCCGGACATCGAGCTGCACGTCGACGAGGGCGGCTCGCAGGACCTGGTCGCCGAGCTGGTCGCGCACGGGCTGGACCTGGCGCTGATCGTCGAGCCCGCGCGCGGCACCGACCCGGCCCTCGAGACCGTGCCGCTGCTGCGCGAGAGCCTGGTGGTCGCGTCGGTGGCGCCCCTGTCGGCGCGCATCGCGCTGGCCGAGCTGCGCGACACGCCGCTCGTCATGTTCCGCACCGGCTACGACCTGCGCGACACCACCCTGGAGGCGTGCCGGCGCGCCGGTTTCACGCCCCGCTACGCCGTCGAGGGCGGCGAGATGGATGCGGTACTCGCCTTCGTCGAGGCCGGCCTGGGCGTCGCGCTGGTGCCGAGCATGGCGCTGGTGAACCGCCCGCTGCTGCACGCGGCGCCGTTGGTGGCTCCGGGGGTACACCGCACGATCGCCCTGGCGCAGCGCCGCGAGGCGGTCCTGCCGCACGCGGCGCAGGCGATGCGCGCCACGCTGCTCGACCACGTGTCGCAGGGCCCGCTCCCGGTCGGCGTGCATGCGCTGTGACGGTGCCGCCCGTTCGCTCTAGTCGTTGCCCTGGTTGTCGCCGACCGGTGGCAGCGTGCCGGCAAGCAGGTCGAGGCTGGCGCGAACGGCCTGGTACCCGACGTTGGTGATCTTGCCGTCCTTGCGCGCCTCGTCGAGCTTGTCGCCCAGGTCGGCGAGCTTTTGGGCCGCTTTCTTGCTTCCGCGGTTGCGGGCGAGCTCTCGCTCGAACTCGTCGAGCTTGTCGGTGAGGTCCCGCGCGGTGTCGGGGTCGAGCTCGCCGGCGCCGGCCTGCTGCTCGATGGTCTCGCGCAGTCCGGCGACCGGGTTGGTTGGAGCCGCGGCCGGGGAACTGCGGGTTGCGGTCGCGGTCGCGGCGGCACCGGCCGACGTGGAGGCGGGCGGGCCGGCGTCGGTGGTGGTGTGCCGGGACGCCAGGTACGCCGCAGTGACCAACGCGGCGACGACAACCGTCGCGACGGCGACGGCCACGGCCGGTCCGACGGTCGGGCGCCGCCGCTGGGGCACATCGGGTGCACCGAACTCGTCGAGGACCTGCAGGGTCTGGGTCGGTGCTACCACGCCGGCAGAGGCGCGTACACGCTGTGGCTGCTGACCGGCCGGGTCGCTCCGGGCGGCGCCGAGCCGGTCGCGGACATCGCCGGCGGTGGGCGGGCGGTCCGCGGGGTTCTTGGCGAGCAGGTCGACGACGAGCCGGTCCAGGTCGGCCGGCACATCGAGGCGCAGCGTCCGTGGCGGCGCGGGTGGCTCGTGCAGGTGCCGGTGGAGCACGGCCATCGGGTTGTCCCCGGTGAACGGCGGCCCGCCGGTCAGCATGGCGTACAGCACGCACCCGAGCGCGTACAGGTCGGTGCGGGCGTCGACCGGCCCGCCGGCGGCCTGTTCGGGGGCCATGAAGGCGCTGGTGCCGATCACCGTGTGCGTGGCCGTCAGGCCGGTCTGCTGCTGATGGGTGAACCGGGCGATGCCGAAGTCGCAGACCTTCACCGTGCCGTTGCCGGCGAGGAGGATGTTGGCCGGTTTGATGTCCCGGTGGATCACGCCCGCGCGGTGCGCCGCGTCGAGCGCGTCGCAGACCTGCGCAGCGATCGCCACGGCCCGGCCCGCGGACAGCGCGCCCCGGCCGAGGTGCTCGGCCAGGCTGGTGCCGTCGACGAGCTCCATCACCAGATACGCCACGTCCTGCTCGCGGCCGACATCGTGCACGGTGACGATGTTCGGATGGCTGAGCCGGGCGGCGGCGTGTGCCTCCTGCTCGAAGCGCCGCAACGCAGCCGGATCGGTGGCGCCGGCGTCGCCGGGGAGCAGCTTGACCGCGACGGGCCGGCCGAGACGTTCGTCGACCGCCCGCCAGACGTTGGCCATGCCACCGCGGCCGAGCACCGTCTGCAGTCGGTACCGCCCCGCGATCACCGTACCCGCCATAGCGCTCACATTAGGGCAGAAGCGGCTCGGCGACCGCGCGCGTTACTACCGCCGCCCCAGCCCGCGGGGCGGCGTACACCACGACGAATGTGCCGCTCGTGATCGGCACCATCGGCGGACGCGCGCAAAATCTGAGGACCGGCGATACTTGTCGATCGTGGAGACCGCACGAAGTGAACGCACCCGGCAGTGGCTGGCCGCGCATGACCTGTCCACGGAAGGTGACCCCGACGACGCCGCCCGCGAGATCATGCCGGAGATCCGCGGCGACGCGGAGCTGGCCGACGCCGACAAGCTGGAGGTCGGGCTCGGCCTGCTCGAACTGCTCAACACCTACTGGGTGACCGTCGAGCTGCGCTGGTTCGTCAACGCGGCGAACGACGACGCGATCTGGGCGACGCACTGGCAGGCCGTCCGCGACCATCTCGAGCAGGCGGTACCGAGCGAGGCAGTGCTCTACTCGCTCTGGGTGGACTGGTTCGAGGACATCTCCACGGTGGAGCGCGCGTTCGCCGAGACCCTCGGCCGGGACGTGCCGGCGCTGGCCGAGGCGAGCGACGGTGTGCTGCGCCGGGCGGCGGCGGTGCTCAAGGTCAGCGGGCCGGTGCCGTGGACGCTGAAGTACCCGGTGTACACGGCGGCGATGGAGATCCCGAAGCTGCGCCCGGCGGTGTTCGGCGGCGTGCTGTACAGCTACCACGACGTGTACGGCTCGCTGGAGATCGCCCCGGCGCTGGAGCTGCTGGACCGCCTCGAGCTGCCCGAGGACACCGAGCACCTGGCGGAGCTGCGGGCCGAGTTGGAGAAGGGCCACGCCAACCGGCACCACCGCGACGCCGCGCCGCCGGGGTAATTCTCAGCCGCGTCCGGTATGTTCGCCTGCGGCGCATCCGGCCGCGGCAAGGAGGAAACGCGTTGCAGATCTGGGAAGCGATCGTGCTGGGCATCGTGGAGGGCGTCACCGAGTTCCTCCCCGTCTCCTCGACCGGGCACCTGACCATCACCGAGAAGCTGATGGGCATCCCGATCGACGACAAGGGTGTCACGGCGTTCACGGCGGTCATCCAGGTCGGCGCGATCCTCGCGGCGGTGATCTACTTCCGCAGCGACATCATCCGGTTCGTCACCGGCCTGTTCCGCGGGCTGCGCAGCGCCGAGGGCCGACGGCATGCAGACTGGACGATGGCGGTCAACGTCATCATCGGTTCGATACCCATCGCCGTCGTCGGCCTCCTCGCCAAGGACCTCATCGAGGGCGCGCTGCGCAGCCTGTGGTTCGTGGCGGGCGGCCTGGTGGTGTGGAGCCTGGTGATGGTCTACGCCGAGTACAGCGGGCGGCAGAAGCGCGGCGAGGCCGATGTGACCTGGAAGGACTCGCTCATCATCGGCCTGGCCCAGTGCATCGCGCTGGTGCCGGGCGTGTCCCGCTCGGGCGCGACGATCAGCGCCGGCCTGCTGCGCAACCTCGACCGGGTGACCGCGACGCGGCTGTCGTTCTTCCTGGGCATCCCGGCGCTCGCCGCGGCCGGCGTGCTCGAGGGCGTGCAGCGCTCGAGCGAGATCGCCGAGACGGTCGGCTGGGTGCCGACCGCCGTGGGCACGGTCATCAGCTTCGCCGTGGCGTACGTCAGCATCGCCTGGCTGCTGAAGTTCGTGGCCGGCCACACCTTCGCCGCGTTCGTGTACTACCGCGTCGCGCTCGGCGGCATCATCGTGGCGCTGCTGTGGACCGGGGCCGTCTACGCGACCTGATCGCGAGGTGGGCGACGACCAGGGGCACGATCCCGGCCGGATACCACCGGACATCGGTCCAGTCGAAGGCGTTGCCGAAGATCAAACGCAGGAGGATGTGGTACTCCGAGAGCCTGCGCGGCACGCCCGTGAGCTGGAAGGCCTCGATCGCCCAGCAGAACCCGAGCGCCCAGGCCCCCGCGAGCAGCGGCCTCATGCGGGGCCGCAGGAAGACTACGCCGGCGTAGACGGCTGATGCGTAGAGCGCGGTGCCGGAGTCCTGCTGCAGCACGCCGTTGCTGTTGAGGTGACCGCCCGCCACCGCCCGGATGCCGAACGCCACCGCGAGCGCCACGACGGCCGTCACCACCGCGGCGGCCCGGACCGCTCTCGTCGTCTCCAGCACCCGGGCGATGGTAGTGGCCCGCGTCGACCGCCGCGGCCCGCGTCAGCCCGCCGTGTCGAAGGCGGGGCGGTCCGCCGTCAGGATCGCGGTGGCCGGCGCGACGCCCCACGCCTCGCGCAGTGCCTCGGCGAGGGCGTCGAGCAGCTTGGCCACGTCGGCGCCGGCGGTCTCGTGCAGGCCCTCCGCGACGATCAGCGCCCGCGTGGTCCCGGTCCGGATCGCGGACCGCCCGCTCTGCCGGTTGGTCCAGCGCCGGGCGTGCGCGTACCCGCCGGCGTCGGCGAAGATCACCTCGCGCGGGTCGGGGTGCTCGACGTCGCCGGCAAAGGTCACGTACGTCTCGGTGCCGGATGCGTAGCCGACCTCGAGCCCGCCGGATACGCGGTCGATGTCGATGGCGGCCACCGGGACGGCGTACGCGACCGAGATCGCGTTGCATACGTCGACCAGCGGGTGCAGCGCCGGCAGGGCACCCTCGCGGCGCAGGCGGCGCAGCAGCGACTCCGAGGCGCACCGGTACTGCGTGGGTCGTATCCCCTGCGCCGCGAACGCCCGCCGCCACGCCTGGATCTCGGGCATGCCGCTCTCCCCGCCGCGGCCGAGCCGGTCGAGCGCGGTCGCGGTGTGGACCGCGACGCTGCGGCTCACGTCGGCGTCGGGCGTGATGCCGTCCAGAAAGAGCACTGCGGGTACCAAATCGGGAAAATCGCGCCAGATCTCGTCGCGGTGTCGGAAACGCACGCGGCCAGCATCGCGCCGGGCGCCCGCGCCGCGGAAGGTCCACTCGCGCCGCGCCACCCCGGACCAATCGCCGCCGTCACCGCCTGAGGCGCCTGGATCTGGTTGCGGGCGGCGACCGCTGCCCGCGGCGCCTGAGATGCGCGCGGCACGTGGGGCCGGGATGTGCGTTGCCGGGCCGGCCCGTGCGGTGCTCAGCAGGGGCGGTTGCCGGCGCTGGTGCTGCCCCAGATGCGGTAGTCGCCGCCGCCGGGCTTGGTGATCGAGTACGTGACGTCCCAGCGCGTGCACGTTTCCGACTCGCGGCCCTTCGGGCCCTTGCCCGGGTCCTGGCGGCTGCGGAACGTGACCCGCGCCTGCAGCAGGCCCTTGCCCGACGAGTCCGGTCCGAGCGTGAGCAGCAGGATGTCGTCGTCCGTGCTCGTGCTGATGCCGTCGCTGAAGCGCCGGACGGCGCTCGAGTCGTTCTGGTTGATCGAGCCGCTCGGGTCCATGACGGCCAGGGCGGCGCCCGCGTTGCGGGAGTTGACGGCGGAGAAGTACGTGTCGAAGACCGCGGCGACGGCGGGGGCCTGGACGGGGTCGAGGCTGGGGTCGAGGCGTACGGTGCCGACGGACGCCGGCAGCGTCGGCGCCGCGGGCGTCGTGGCCGTCGGGACCGCCTGCGTGGTGGCGGTGGCGGTCGGGCGGGTGTCGTCGCCGGTGGTGGCCGGTGCGCCGGTCGGGGCCGTCGGGCCGGTGGTCGGCGAGGCGGTGCCGCCGGGGAGCCAGCGGTCGCGCAGGACGAAGGCGACGGTCCCGCCGGACATCAGCAGCACGAGGGCCACCACTGCGGGGAAGATCCAGATGGGGCGGCGCGGACCGGCCTCGAGGACCGGGGCGGCAGCGTCGGTCTGCCACGGCGCCGGCGCCACGGCGGACCCGACGGCCGCACCGGACGTGGGCGGCATGCCCCACGCCGGCGCCGTCACCCCGGCCGGCGCCCCCGGGCCCGGCCACTGCTGCGCAACGCCCGCCGCGTCGGGCGCGGCCGCGGGCGGCCACTGCTGCGTCGACGGTGGCCACTGGCCGGCCATCGGCGTTGCGGGATCGGGGGCCGCCGCGGGGGGCCATTGCTGGGCGCCCTGGGGTGGTGCGGCGTTCGAGGTGCCGGAGACGGGCCATTGCTGCTGCGGCACCTGCGCGGGCGGTCCGGATGCCTGCCACGGCGCCGGGGCCGGCTGCCCGGCGGGTGCAAATGGGTTCACCGGAACGGTGCCCGCTCCCCCGGCCGGCGGCTGTGCCGCTTCGGCGGCGCCGACCGGCCAGGCGACGCTGCCGCCGGGGGCCGGGTCCGGGTTCTGCGACCAGGCGGGGTCGGCGGACGCGGCGGGCGGGGACCACGAGCCGAACTCATCGGCCGGCGCGGATGCGGGCCACGCCGGCGCCGAGGGCGCGGGAGGCTGGCCAGATGGGGGCCACGCCGGGCCCGACGGCGAGGGAGGCTGGCCCGACGCGGGCCACGCCGGGTCCAACGGCGTGGGAGGTGTGCCGGCGGCGGGATCGGAAGGGGCCGGCGGCCACGACGTGTAGCCAGCCGCGGCCGGGCTCTGCGTCGGGCGGACGGCGCCGCAACTCGTGCAGGCACCGCCGTCGCCGGCGTTGCTCGTGCCGCAAACCCCACACTGCCACATGTCCAGACCGAACCGTACATCGATCGCGGATGCCATCGGCGCATCGCCCGACATCGTCCGCCGTTCGTGCCGGGCCGCCTCGATCGACGGTAGCGCCACTCCGCAACCCGGCCCGCCGTCGCGTTCGGAGCCCGCGGCGGCCCCGAACCAAACGGCCGGGGCAAGGCGACGCGTGGCCCCGAACCGACGGCCGGGGCAAGGCGACGCCTGGCCCCGAACCGACCGCCGGGGCAAGGCGACGTCCCCGCACGAACCGCGGCCGGTGCGTCAGCGGGCGGCCAGCGGGCGGAGCAGGCGGAGGAGCGTCTTCGCGTCCGGAGTGGCCGCGAAGAAGGCGGCGTCCGCGGACTCGACGACCGCGACCGCCTGCTCGGCCAGCTCGGCGCCGCGCGGGGTCACGCGCAGCAGCTTGGCCCGGGTGTCGGAGGGGTCGACCTCGCGTTCGATGAGGCCCTTGTCCTCGAGCTTCTGCAGCACCTGCGACGTCATCTTCACGTCCGTGCCGGCGTGGGCCGCCAGGGCGTGCTGGCGCGGGGCCTCGCCCGCGCGGTTGAGCCACCAGGCGCTGGCCAGCAGGACGAACTGCACGTGCGTCAGGTCCAGCGGGGCCAGCGCGGCGGCGATGTCGCGCTGCCAGCGCAGGGTCACGTGCCAGAGCAGGAAGCCGGGGCTCTCCTCGGGCTGCATCGCCAACGTGATCAGTCCTTCCGTTCGGACGCCTCGGCGTGGCGGACCAGGGCCGCCAGGACCTCGGGGAAGTCGGCGGTGATCGCGGGGCCGAGCTGCGGTCCGACCTCGGCGGCGGCCGGGCCGGTGATCTCCGTGCGGTACACCACGCGGGTGCCTCCGGCCGGGTTCGGCTGCAGGCGGTGCACCGTCGTGACCACGAAGTCGCCGGCGTCCATGACGTCGGTGAACAGCTCGTGTGGTACCACATCCGCCAGCCGCATCTCGATCGCCTCCTCCCCCGGCGGGGTCATCCTGAACCGCGTCCCCGGCGCGAACGGCCCGTCGATGTCGACCTTCTCGACGCCCGCGTTCCAGGCCGGCCAGGTCATGACGTCGGACCAGACGGCCCAGACCGCCGGCGCGGTGGCGGCGGTGTCCACGGCGTGCTCGTACTCCCACATGGCGGCGCTCCCCTTCGAAGAATTAGTCTTCGCAGAGATTATCGCCGCGCAGACTAATTCGCAACCCGATACTGCGCCGTGGCCGAGCGCCTGCTGGAACCGCCGGTGAGCTGGACGATGACGAACTTTCCGGGTTTGGTACCGGCCGGAGCCACCGCCATGCTCTGCTCAACCGCGCCCTGTTCATCGGCGACGAGCGTGGTGAGCACCTTGGAGTCCGCCTTCACCTGCACCTTCTCCCCCCGGTCGAACCCGGCCGCGGTCAGCTTCACGGCGGCGCCCGCCTTGCCGCTCGGCGGTTGCAGGAGCAGCGTCGCGGGCCCGCCGGCCGAGCGCGCCGGCGAGGCGGACGGGCTCCCGGCGGGCGTGGACGCCGCCGCGCTCGGCGCCGGCCCGCCCCCGAACCGGCTCTCGACCTTGGCCTTGCCGTCGTTGAACAGCCCGCGCCCCCACGGCGTGAGCGCCATGATGAGCACCCACGGCACCAGCGGCAGCGCCAGGAACCGCAGCCGCCGCAGCACCCCGCCCGACCGGCGCCGCCGCGGCTCCCGGTGCGGCGCCTCCGGCTCCCCGGACCCGCCCGCGCGTGGCTCGTCATCGTCGTCGGGGGGCATGAGATCCGCATCCCCGTACACGGCGACGTTGCCCTGAATCGTCACTCCCGGCCCGATGATCACGGACGGCCGCGGGCGTCGCTCGGGCGGCAAAGGCGGCGGGGTAGGGCTCACCGGCGCCACGGGAAAGGCACTGACGGGAGCGGCCGGATTACCGCCGTCCGGAGTGCCCGGATACCCGCTCACCGGAGCGGACGGGTAGCCACTCACCGGAGTGGACGGGTAGCCACTCACCGGAGGGGCCGGATATCCGCTCACCGGCGCCGGCACGGGCATCGAGATCGACGAGGTCGCTGGGGCAGGTGACGACGCGACGGGAGGCGGCGGGGAGGAGCCGTTGGCGAGCAGGAGCGCGCCGAAGGCGACCGGGAGCTCCGGCTGCTCCGGCACGACCGGTGCCAGGCCGAAACGGGCGTGCAGGCGGCTCGCCACCAGCGGCAGGCGGCTCGACCCGCCGACGAGCACGATCGCGTCCAGGCGCGCAGGCGTGACGCCGGATCGCTCCAGCACCCGGCGGGTCTCGTCGACGGCGCGGTCGACCAGCGGGCCGGCGATGCGGTCGAGCTCCTCACGGGTCAGGTGCGTCGCCCGGTCGCTGCCGGGCACGTGGATCGGGGCCGAAGCGGCGCGGGACAGCATCTCCTTGGCCTGGCGTACCTCGGACCAGAACGTGCGCCGATCGCGGAACTCCGCCGGGGTCTGCGGCGCGGACAGCCGCCGCCAGAGCTCCGGGGAGGCGGCGGCGACCAGGTGGCCGAGGTGGCCGACGAGCGCCGCGTCGATGTCGGTGCCGCCGAGGTCGGCCAGGCCGCCGGTGGCCAGGACGCGCAGGCCGGCCGGGCCGGCGGGGGCGGGCGCGGCCTCCACGACGGTGACGTCCAGGGTGCCGCCGCCGAAGTCGAAGACCGCGGCGCACCTGCCCGGTGCGAGGCGGCCGCCGAGGGCGCGCACGCAGTACGTGGCGGCGGAGACCGGCTCGTCGAGCAGCGCGACCCGGCCGAGCCCGGCCTGGGCGGCGGCGTCGAGCAGGACCGCGCGGCGGGTGTTGCCCCAGTCGACGGGGCAGGTGAGCACGGTCGCGCCGGCCACCGGCACGCCGGTCTGCGCCGCCTCCGACGCGGCCCGGCGCAGCACGGCGGCGAGCAGCTGCGCGACCGGCACCTCGCGGTCGCCGAGCAGGATGGCGCCGTCGTCGATGCGGCCCTTCGGGTTGGGCTCGAACCGCGCGGCGTCGGTCATCATGTGCCGCTCGGCGTCGCGGCCGACGAGCAGCGCTCCGCCGGCGTCGGCGAAGACCGCGGAAGGCAGCAGGGGGTTGCCGTCGAACAGCAGCGGACGGGGCGTGCCGTCACCCCGGTCGACGACCGCGACCGTGTTGGACGTGCCGAGGTCCACCGCGAACCGGAAGGGCATCGCGGCATCCTATCGACGCGCGTTTCAGACCTGGGAGCGCACCGATGACGCCACGGACCGCAGCACGGCGGCGAGGGGAGCGTCCAGGGCCGAGCGCAGGACGAGGTCGGCGGCGCCGAAGCGGGTGGGGTCGGTGTAGGGGTTGGGGATCGCCACGCACCGCAGCCCCGCCGCCTTCGCCGCGGCCACGCCGTGCGGGGTGTCCTCGAAGGCCACCGCGCGCGCGGCGGGAATGCCGAGGCGGGTCAGCGCGAGCAGGTAGACCGACGGGTCCGGCTTGTGGCCGGTCACCTCGTCGCCGCAGGCCCGCACGGCGAAGCGGTCCAGCTCGCCGCGGCGGTTCAGGTGGCCGTGCACCCAGTGGCGGGGCGAGCTGCTGGCCACGGCCAGTGGCAGCCCCAGCCCGGCGGCCTCGTCGAGCCATGCGCGCATGCCGGGCGCCAGGTCGAGAGTCTGGTGCAGCAGGTCGCGGTGCGCGAGGCGGCGGGCGTGGCTCGCCGCGCGGTCGTACGCGGGGCCGACGGCCGCCGCGAGGTCGGCGTAGTGCTGCTCGGACGTGTCGCCGCCGTGGTCGGCGAAGAAGGTCGTCTCGTCCAGGCGCAACCCGTGGTGCGCCCACTCCGTCCGCCAGCATTCCAGCAGCGTGGTCTCGGTCTGCATGAGCAGGCCGTCGAAGTCGAAAATGAGCCCCTCGATGTCGTCGACCATGACCAGACGCTACGGGGCGAGGCCCCTCGACCGCGGACCGTCGGCTGCTCATATGACTCGCATCACGTCCGGTAACCGACGGTCGCGCTGGCCGGTACACCGATTCCCGAGCGCGGCTCGTATCCAGTACGGTGCCTGCGTGATTCACGGGGACGATTCGGAGCCGGCGGCCGGCGCGGCCGCGCCCGGCTCGCACGAGCCGACGGCGCCAGGCCCGGCCGCGCCCGGCTCGCAGGAGCCGACGGTGCCGGCCGAGCCCGGTCCTGCCCTGGCCGTGACGGAAGAACCGACGGCCACGGAACCGGCGGCAACGGCCGCCGTGGTGATCCCGCAGCAGCGCGGGCCGGAGATGTACGTACCCCCGCCGTTCTCGGCGCCGCCGTCGCCGTATCAGTACGGGGCTCCCGCCTATCCGCCGCCCGTGCCGCCGAAGCCGCGCCGCCGCGGGCTGGTGATCTCCGCGTCCGTCCTCGGCACCGTGATCGTGATCGCGCTCGCCGTGTTCATCGCCTCGATCGGCGCCCGCGGGCCGAACGCCCTCGCCGGCGCCGGCCACCCCCTCGCGGGCCGCTCCGGCGCCGCCGCCAACGGCGAGGCGCCCAAGGGCGACTCGATCTCCGACAAGATCCTGGGCGCGCTGCAGCAGCAGTCCAAGGCGCTGCTCGCCGGCGACCAGGCCGGCTACTCGGCCGGCATCGGCGCCGGCCTGCAGGACGGGTTCAACCGCCGCTTCGGCTCGCTGCGCGCGATGGGCGTGCAGACGTGGAAGCCGACGCTGGTCGACAAGCCCGAGCAGAACACCGACGGCACGTGGTCGGTGCTGGTGCGCTGGGACTACTGCTTCGGGCAGGGCTGCACGGTGCTGTTCCCGCAGGTGGTGCAGACGTCGTGGACGATCGCCGGCGACAAGGCGACGGTCGCGAAGTACGAGCAGACCTCCGAGCCGTGGGACGCCTCCGCACTGCAGACCTCGGTCGGGCGGCGGGTCATCGTCGCCGGGTCCGCGGCCAACGCGAGCAAGCTGCAGCGGGTGGTGACCAAGGCCGACGCCGCCGCGGACGTCGCCGACAGGTACGCGCACTGGGACCCGGCGCCGAAGTGGTACATCGTGTACATCGCCGGCGCGAGCGAGTGGACGTCGTGGTGGGACAACGGCGACATCGGGGCGTCCTACGACGGCTACTCGACCGGACCGCGCGGCATCGTCATGCAGTCGGCCGACGCCACCCAGCAGTGGCTGCAGGTCCTGCTGACCCACGAGTTCGGCCACGTCGTGACCGTCGGCGAGGACTACGGCACCGCCAAGGACTGGTGGATGACCGAGGGCATCGCCGACTACATCTCCGACCGCGACGGCACGACGATGCGCGGCCGCCTGCCCGACGTGCGCAAGTTCGTCAAGAAGGGCTGGAACGGCAAGATCACGATGGGCCCGCCGCCGGAGAACGCCTCGGACGAGGAGATCGACGCGCGGTACGGCATCGCCCTGATCGCCATCAGCTGCCTCGCCAAGAAGTACGGCGAGCCGAAGATGCTGGACTTCTTCGGCGACGTGGTGCGCAAGAACGTGCCGCTGGAGTCCGCGTCGCCGTCGCGGTTCGGCGCCGACTGGCCGAGTGTCGAGGCCGCGTGCGAGGCACAGGTCCGTAACTCGTAGGCATGCCGACGCCCTGGGACGCGATGCGGGCGATGCTGGCGCGCCGCCGGGCCGAGGCAGCGGAGGCCGCCGGGCGGTGGCAGGCGGCCTACGACGGCTTCGCCGAGGCCGGAGAGCTCTGGCAGGACGCTGACCCGATCCTCGCCGGCTCGCTGTGGAGCCGGGCCGGGCGGCAGATGTCCATGCTGGAGAACCGGCCGGCCCAGCTCGACGCGAGCCGCCGGGCCCTGGCGCTGCTGCCGCCGTGGCCGCGGTGGGACACGCCGCTGGTCCGCGACGACGGGCTGCTGGCGCAGGCGCTGCTCGCCGACGCGCTGTACTGGCTCGACCGGATCGCCGAGGCCGGGGCGGCGGCCCGCGAGGCGGTCGCGGCGGCCGAGGCGCTCGGCGGGCCGCTCGAGCTCGGCCGGGCCTACGGGGTGCTCGCCCAGGCGCTGCTGCGGCAGGGCCGGCCGGTGGAGACGGCCGGTGTGATGCACCGCTGCGTGCAGATCGCCCGGGCCGGCGCGCCGCCGGAGATCCTCGCCGCGGCGCTGACCGACCACGCGGTGGCCCTCGGCGGGCTGGAGCAGTACGCCGCCGCCCGCCTCCAGCTCGACGAGGCGCTCGCCGTGATCGACACCATCGCCGACCCGGCGTGGGCCGACAAGGTGCGCATCGGCACCCTCGCGGCCGCCGCGTCGGTCCGTCGCGCCGTCGGCGACGCGGACGGCGCCGTCGGGCTCGCGCAGCGGGCGGCCGCGCTGTGCCGGCGGTACGGGCGGCGGGAGCAGTACCTGCAGGCGCGGATGGCGCTGGGCCTGGCCCTCGCCGACAACGGCGAGCTCGAGCGGGCGTCGGGGAGATCCGGGCCGTCTACCGCGAGCACCTCGAGCGCGGCACCCGCCACCTCGCCGGGCGGGCCGCCAACAGCCTCGCCGCGCTCGACGCGCGCGCGGGCAGGCTGCCACGGGCGAAGGCCTGGGCGCGGCGGGCGGTGCGGCTGCAGGACACCGGCGACCTCGACGCCCGCGGCGCCGCGCGGTTGAACCTCGCGAGCCTCGCCCTGCTCGACGGCGCCGTTGCGGACGCGGAGACGGTACTGCAAGGCGCCGTCGAGGACTGGGAGTCCGTCCGCCGCGACGTCACCGACGAGCGGCACTACGTCGACGTCCTGGAGAAGCAGTCCCGGGTGTACCGCGTGCTGCAGCTGTGCCGGCTCACCGCGGGCGACGCCGAGGGCGGCCTGGAGGCGGCGGAGCGGGCGCGCGGCCGCGGCCTGCTGCGGCAGCTGCGCCGCCGGCTCGGCCCGGACGCGGCGGCAAACCCGCTCGCCGAGTCGTTCACCGCGGCGGCGGCGGTGGACCTCGCCCGGGCGCGCGGGGTGGCGTTCCTCGTGTACAGCGCGGTGCCGCCCCTCGCGCAGGCCGCCGGCGACGTCGTCGCCGGCGTGCATGCCTGGCTCGTCGACGCGGCCGGGATCGCGCACGGCTACACCGGCCTGGACGTCCTCGGCGACGTCGCCGCCGGCGAGCCCGGACCGGACCCGTTCCTCGGCCTGCGCCGCGAGATCGTCGTCGGGCCCGACCTCGGCGGCGCCGTCGACGCCCGCGACGCCGCGCTGCTGTCGCGCCTGCTGATCGAACCGGTCCGGGCGGCATTGCTCGCCAGCACCGCGGGCCGGCTCGTGGTGGTGCCCGACGGCGACCTCGACCGCGTCCCGTTCGCGGCCCTGCGGCTGCGCGAAGGCGAGCGGCTCACGGACCGTTTCCCCATCGCGGTCGCGCCCGCCATCGCCGTCTTCGCCGAGCTCGACAGCGAAGACAGCGAAGACAGCGAGGCCGGCGAAGACAGCGAAGCCGGCGAAGACAGCGAAGCCGGCGAAGACAGCGAAGCCGGCGAAGACAGCGAAGCCGGCGATGCCGCGGCGCCGCCGCTGGACCTGCTGCTCGTGGGCAACCCGGCGCCGCCCACCGCGCCGATCTCGCCCGGGTTCCCGGTCCCGGCCCTGGCACCCCTCGCGCACGCCGAGCGGGAGGTGCGCAGCATCGCCGGCGGCGGGGAGCCGCTGGTCGGCGCGGCGGCGACCCGGGCCGCGGTCCTGGCCCGCATCGGCGCGTGCGACCTGGCCCACTTCGCCACGCACGGGCTCTACGGCTCCGACGACGGCGTCACGCCGGGCGCGCTGTGCCTGAGCCCCGAGGGCGCCGACGACGGGTACCTGCGCGCCGACGACGTCGCGGCGCTGGACCTCGGCCGCTGCCGGATCGTGGTGCTCAGCGCCTGCCGCACCGGGTGGGGCCGCGGCACGCACGAAGGCAGCCTGGGCCTGGCCCGGGCGTTCCTGCGCGCCGGGGTGCGGGCCGTCGTCGTGTCGCTCTGGCCGGTCGACGACGAGGCCACCGCCGACCTCATGATCGAGCTGCACCGGCACCTGCGGGAGGGCGCCCCGGTCGCCGAGGCCCTGCGCCGCGCGATGCGCTCCGCGCGCGACGCCGGCGCACCGCAATGGCACTGGGCGGCGTTCACGGTCGTCGGCGACGGCGCGGCCGCGATCACACCGGGCGGTGCATGACGCCCTCGGCGAAGGCGTGCGCCTCCTCCAGGTGCGGATAGCCGGACAGGATGAACTCGGAGATGCCCGCCGCACGGTACTCCTCGATGCGCGCCGCCACCTCCGCGTGACTGCCGACGAGGGCCGTGCCGGCGCCGCCGCGGACCAGCCCGATGCCGGCCCACAGGTTGGGGGCCACGACCAGCCGGTCCCGGTCGCCGCCGTGCAGGTCGAGCATCCGCCGCTGCCCTTCGGACTCCAGCGCGCGCAGGCTCTCCTGGCGCTGGCGTACCGTCGCGTCGTCCAGACCGGCGATGAGCCGCTCGGCGTCGTCCCAGGCCCGGTCCGCGGTGTCGCGGGTGATCACGTGCAGCCGGATGCCGAAGCGCAGCGACCGGCCGTGCGTCTCGGCCTCGACGCGGACCTTGGCGATCTTCTCGGCGACCTGCTCGACGGGCTCGCCCCAGGTCAGGAAGACGTCGGCGTGCCGCGCGGCGAGGCGGACCGCCGCCGCGGAGGAGCCGCCGAGGTACACCGTGGGAACCGTCTGCGGCGGCTCCCGCAGCAGGCCGCCCTCGACGGTGTAGTGCGCGCCGGCGTGGTCGAACGGCTCGCCCCGCCAGGCGGCGCGGACCACGTCGAGGAACTCGCCGGCCCGCTCGTAGCGGGCGTCGTGGTCGAGCGGGTCGCCGTAACCGCGCTGCTCCCGCGCGCTGGAGCCGATGACGACGTTGAGCAGCAGCCGGCCGCCGGACAGGCGCTGGAAGGTGGCGGCCATCTGCGCGGCGAGCACGGGCGCGATGAGCCCCGGGCGGAAGGCGACGAGGAACTTGAGCCGCCGGGTGCCGGCGATCAGCGCGGCGGTGGTGAGCCAGGCGTCCTCGCAGTGCACGCCGGTCGGGGTCAGCACGCCGGCGTAGCCGAGCCGGTCGGCGGCGGCCGCGATCTCCCCGAGGTAGTCCAGCGTCGGCTCGCGGTGCGTGGCCGAGCGCGGGAGGGCGGCGGTGTCGGCCGCGCCGATGATGCCGCCGTGGCTGCCGGCGCCGACGGCCTGGTCGTCGCCGCCGGTGGGCAGGAACCAGTGGTAGACGGGATTATCACTACTCACCCGATGGACTATATAGGAATTAGGCGGGGCCGGCGAACGCGTGCCCGCCGGCCCTGCAGATCAGATCTTGCCGGTGCCGGCGCCCGCGGTGACGCTGGACTTGACGTTGGCGGAGCTCTCCAGGGAGTACGAGTAGGGGATGCTCGCCACGCTGCCGCTGGTCAGGATCGGGCCCGAGTTCACCGTCGTGTTGTTGCGCGCCACGAGGTTGCCCGGG
This sequence comes from Dactylosporangium darangshiense, assembly GCF_039537565.1. Taxonomy (NCBI): domain Bacteria; kingdom Bacillati; phylum Actinomycetota; class Actinomycetes; order Micromonosporales; family Micromonosporaceae; genus Dactylosporangium; species Dactylosporangium darangshiense. Next base: position 204,400 of record NZ_BAABAT010000012.1, on the reverse strand, counting down.
TCGGAGTCGCCCTCCTGCAGGTGGGTCGGCTCGGGCATGTTCTCGAAGTAGTTGCCCTCGACGAGCACCCCGGCGCCCATGGTGGTGGCGATGCCGTAGCTGTAGCCGAAGGACTGGGTCTGCACGTAGTAGTTGTTGAACACGTGCACCGGGTTGGCGAAGCGCACCCGCGGGTTGCGCTCGGCGCAGTTGCTGAACAGGTTGTGGTGATAGGTGACCCGCAGGTGCCCGGTGTCCTCGGACGAGTTCGAGTCGCTGTGGCCGACCAGCGAGCACTTGATGTGGTCGTGGATGCGGTTCCAGGACACGGTGATGTAGTCGGCACCGTGCGTGATGTCCAGCAGGCCGTCGTAGTAGTCGGTGCCGTGGCTGGTGTCGCTGGACAGGTCGTTGTGGTCGAGCCACAGGCGGGTGGCGCCGTCGATGTGGATGGCGTCGCCGTTGCCGTTGCCGGCGAGGACCTTCGAAATGTTCATGTTGCGCACGATGACGTTGCTGACGTCGCGGATGTTGATGCCGCAGCCGACCAGGCCGGAGCCGGAGCCCACGCCGAGGATCGTCTTGTTCGCCGCGACCCGCACGTCGTCGCTGCAGCTGAACAGGCCGCTGACCCGGATGGTCTGGGTGGCGGTCGACTTCGCCTGGGTGACGAGGTCGGCGTAGCTGGTCACGGTGACGGTGGAACCGCCCGCGCCGCCGGTGGTGCCGCCGCCCTGGGTGGCCCAGCCGACCAGGCCCGTGGTGGGCGGGTTGTTCGGCGGGGTGGTGGTGACCGGCGGGGTCGTCGTGACGGGCGGGGTGGTCGTCGGCGGGGTGGTGCTCGAGTCGGTGACGGTCACGTCGTCGAAGCGGCCGCCGGCGTAGCCGGTGAACAGGCCGATCCGCCCGGCCGTGATCGCCGTGCTGGTGACCGAGCCGACGCTGGTGCCGTCGACCGAGCCGGAGATGGTGGAGCCGCTGACCGTGAGGCGCAGGGTGTACCACGTGCCGGTGGCGACGCTGCGCGACAGCGTGGCGATGTCGGTGACGCTGCTGCCGTTCATGTACTGCAGGCGCACCGCCCCGCTGGTCAGGGCCAGCCGGTACATCTTCGTCGCGCCGCTGGCCCGCGCGGCCAGGGCCACCACGCTGTCGGAGGCCCCGAACGAGGTCGCCTTCACGCGGGCCTGCACCGTGTAGTTCGTCCAGCTCGTCGAGCCGGCGAACTCGCGGGCCCGGTCGGTGCCCGGGTCGGCCTGGTCGAAGGCCTTGGAGCCGTCGGTGACGACGCTCCACGTGCCGCCGGACTTGGACCAGTCGCTGGTGCTGCCGGACTCGAAGTCGGCGCTGAACAGCGTCGCGGCCAAGGCGTCCGGGGTGAGCAGGGCAATCGAGGCGGCAACGAGCAGCGTGGCGGCGCCGCCCGTGCCGGCGAGCCGCCGGATGCGGCGGCCGCGATTCGGGGTGTGCATGGACGTTGTGCTCCTTGTCGACGGGGATTTCGACCAGGAAAGCGCATTCCTAAGCACAACGTCCCATCGCGAAGAGATCGAAGTCAATGCCTGGCGTTTGCAGGTCCGTTGCAGGATTTTCAGCGCTCGTCGACCGCGCCGAGCACGGGCTTGACGTCCAGGACCGGGGTGCCGTGGATCGCCTCGAGGCCGCCGACCCGCACGCGCAGCCCGTCGACCGCCAGGATCCCGGCCCGGTGCAGGCCGATCGGGTTGGGCCGGTCCGGCGCCCGGGTGCTGAACACGCCGGTCTCGGGCCGGCTGCGGTCGCCGCGCGGGTGCACCGCGAGCACCTCGCGGTCGGCGCGGTGCAGCCAGGTCAGCAACAGGACCTGATCGCCCGGCCGCAGGTCGGCCAGGGCCGGCGCGACCCGCTCCTCGAACACGATCCACGCCTCCGGCGCGCCCTCGTCACCCTGCCGCGGCGCGTCGGCCCGGTCGGTGAGCGCCGACTCGACCCGGCCGACCGGGCGTACGACAAACCCGTCATGCTCCATCCCGCGATTGTGGCAGGATTCGTCGGGATGGCAGCCGATCATGTGCTCGACGCCCCGATCTGGGCGGCACTGCACCACGCGCAGCGCGACCTCGCCGAGATCACCGGCCACGCCGCCCGCTTCCACCCCGACGTGGCGCCCTTCTACGCCGTCGCGCCCGGCGCCGGGTCCGCGGTCTGGCCCGACCTGGCCAAGCTCGCCGGCCCCCGCGCGCCGGTGACCCTGTTCGGCGAGGTCGCGCCGCCCCCGCCGGGCTGGCGGGTCACCTTCGAGCTGGGCATCGTCCAGCTCGCCGAGGCGTCGATCGAGGCCGGGCCGGACCCCGAGGCGGTGGTGCTCACCCCGGCCGACATGCCCGAGATGCTCGACCTGGTCGCGCGCACCGACCCCGGGCCGTTTCGCCCCCGCACGATCGAGACGGGCACCTATCTGGGCCTGCGGCACGAGGGCGCGCTGATCGCGATGGCGGGCGAGCGCACCCGCCCGCCGGGCTGGACCGAGGTCAGCGCGGTGTGCACCGACCCGGCCTACCGCGGCCGGGGCCTGGCCTCCCGCCTGGTCCGGGCCGTCGTGCACGGCGTGCGGGCCCGCGGCGAGCGGGCGTTCCTGCACTCCGCGGCGACGAACACGAGCGCGATCCGCCTCTACGAGGCGCTCGGCTTCGAGCTGCGCAGCACCACCCGGGTCCGCTCGTACACGCTAGTCGACGCGGGGTGAGGTGCGGTTGCCGCGCTTGAGCTCGAAGAAGCCGGGCGTGCTCACCATCAGCACCATGCCGTCGTAGAGCCGGCCGGCGGCCTCGCCGCGCGGCACCGGGGTCACGACGGGGCCGAAGAACGCCGCGCCGTCGATGTGGATCGCCGGGGTGCCGAGGTCCTCGCCGACCGGGTCGAGGCCGGCGCGGTGGCTGGCCAGCAACGCCTCGTCGTGGGCGTCGGTGCCGGCGGCGTCGGCGAGGTCCTCGGCCAGGCCGAGCGAGGACAGCGCGGCGCGGTAGAGCCCCGGCCCGATCGGCATCCGCTCGTGGTGGATGCGGTCGCCGAGGGCGGTGTACAGCTCGCGCAGCACGGCCGGGCCGTACTTCTGCTCGGCGGCGATCAGCACGCGGACCGGGCCGAGGGTGTCGTCGAGCCATTCGCGGTACCACGCCTCGAGGCCCTCGCGGTCCCGGTTGAGCAGCCACAGGCTCATCACGTGGAACCGGGTCTCGACGGGCCGCACCGCCTCGACCTCCAGCAGCCAGCGGGAGGCGTTCCAGGCCCAGGGGCACTTCGGGTCGAACCACATGTCTACGACGGTCGTCACGCCAACCATTCAAGCCCCGGCGCTTGGCCCTCGGAAGTTCCAATTCGCGGCCGTTTCATTGGGCCAAGTGCCGATCGGTACGCTCCGGGCGTGGGCGACGGGTTTCAGGTGATCGCGGACCTCGACGCCACCGGGCCGGAGGCGCCCGGCCTGGCGGAGGACCTGCTGGGCCGGCTCGTGGCCGAGGGCATCGTGCGGGCCGAGCGCACCGGCTGCGTGCTCAGCGCCGACCTGGGCCACCCGCCGGGCCCGCGCTACGCCGACGCGTTCCACGGGCCCGACCACGGCCTGCTGGAGCTGCACACCAACGGGCTGCACGTCTGGTCGGGGCAGCGGGTGGTCGACCCGGGCCAGGGCGCCGGCGACGAGGTCGGCTGCCCGCACAGCGGCGCCGTCGAGTCCTTCGGCGAACCGCTCGGGCGGGCGTTCCTCGGCGCGATCGATGCGTGGCCGGCCGCCGGGGACGCCGACTGCACCTCCTGCGGCCGGGTCATCGGCATCAACGACTGGGAGTGGGAGGGCGGGGCCTGGGCGTTCGCGCACCTCGGCCTGACGTTCTGGAACTGGCCGCCGCTGCGCGAGGACTTCGTCGGCGGCGTCGGGCGCCGCCTGGGCCACCGGGTGCGGCTCGTATCCGGCAAGCTCTGAGCCGCCCCGGGCGCCCGTGATCGTCGTCAGTCGCGCGTGTACTTGAACGCCTCGACCGTCTTCGTGCCGTTGACGTTGTTGGCGGTGTCGTAGCCGCCGACCGCGTAGACGACGCCGCCGCTGACCGCGACCGCCATGCCCGAGCGGGGCACCGGCTGCTTCGGCAGCAGCGCCGTCTTCGCCGAGTTCTTGCACCACCAGCCGTAGACGGTGCCGCCATCGTGGCCGCCGAACACGCACAGGCCGATGCCTTCCAGGTTCACCGCCGACGGGGCCTCGCGCGGGTGGTCGAGCCTGAGGTTGCCGTCGACGTACTTGTTGTGGTGCTGGATGATGTCGATGGTGTCCTTGGCCTTGTTGCCGTCGGTCTGCTGCACTCCGCCGATGAACCAGACCGTGCCGGCGCCGTCGCTGGCCGAGGCCAGCTTCTCCCGCCGGTCGGAGAGACGGCCGATCTCCTTCCATCCCGTGTCGCCGAGCGCCCAGATGGTGTCGGTGGCGTCGTGGTCCGGATTGGTGCCGCCGGCGAACACGATGCCGTCGCTGTCGTTGACCGCGGTGCCGCCGACCCGGCCCTGCGGCAGCTTCGGCCCCTCCTGCCACACCTTCGTGCCGTTGGGCAGCTTCCAGACGCTGTCGCTACCGCCGCCGGTGACCCAGCCGCCCATCACCCAGATGTCGCCCTTGCCGTCGACGACCACGGCCATGTGGCTGGCCGGCGCCGGCAGGTCGGGGCCGTCCGACCAGGTCTTTTTCGCGATGTCGTACACATACACCGACTTGACCTGCTTGCGCGGCTCGACGGCGGTGTAGCCGCCGATCACGTACAGCTTGCCGTCGACCACGGCGGCGCCGGCGGCCTCGAAGCCGACCGGCGCCGGGACGTCCGGCAGCGCCTCCCATTTCCCGATCGGGGTGACCGCCGACGCGGAGGAGGACGGGCCGCCGCCGGCCTGCTGGTCGTCGTTGCTGTTGTAGGACTTGAGCGCCCACGCGCCGCCGACGAGCAGCAGCAGGACCACGGCGAAGCCGGCGATGAGCGCGCCGCGGCGGCTTCCGCCGCCCGTGGCCGACTCCTCCGGCCGCGTGCCCGGGCGGGTGTCGACGTCCGCCGGCGCGGCCGCCGCGGCGAACCCGGCCGGTGAGACCGGCACGGACGCCACCGCGCCGACGCCGCCGCCCGGGATGGCGGAGACGGGCGCGGCGCCCGCACCGGCGCCGGACATCGGCATGCCGGAGACGGGCATGACCGCCGGCACGCCGGAGACCGGCGCGGGTACTCCGGAGACGGGCATCGACTCGGTGCCGTAGGTCTGCAACGGCGGCGGGCCGGTGATCACCGGGGGCTTGGGAACGGGCACGCCGACCGCGGCCGAGCCGGTGGCGACGCCGAAACGGCCGTCGGTGGTCAGCTCCGCCGGGTGTACCACGGCGCCCTCGGCGACCGGCAGCTCCGGCTGCTCCAGCACCGTCGGCACGACCTGCAGCTCGCGGTGCAGCATCCGGGCGACCAGCGGCACGCGGGACGAGCCGCCGACGAGCATGATGCCGGCCAGGCCGCTGGCCTGCAGGCCGGACTCGCGCACCACCCGGGCCGTCTCGGTGACGGTCCGCGCGATCATCGGGCCGATCTTGTTCTCGAGCTCCTCGCGGGTCAGGTGCATCGCGGCCTCGACGCCCGGCACGCTGACCGGCGCGACCGTGGTGCGCGAGAGCATCTCCTTGGCGCCGCGGATGTCCTCCCAGAACATCCGGCGGTCGCGGCGGTCCTGCGCGGTGCGCGGGTCCTGCAGCCGCCGCCACACCTCGGGCTCGGTGGTCTGCAGCACGCCGCCGAGCAGCTCGACGAGCGTCGCGTCGAGGTCGAGGCCGCCGACGTCCTCGAGGCCGCCGGAGCCGATCACCACGAAGCCCTGCGGCTCGTTGCGGACCACGGCGATGTCGATCGTGCCGCCGCCGAAGTCGTAGACCACCATCGCCTCGCCGCGGGGCAGCGGGTGGTTGAGGGCGCTGATGAAGTACCGCGCGGCGGCCACCGGCTCCGGGATCATCTCGACCTGCTGCCAGCCGGCGGCGATCGCGGCGTCGTAGAGCGTGCGGCGGCGGGTCTGGCCCCAGGAGGCCGGGTAGGTGAGCACGACCGGCGGGGCGAAGCGGGTGATCTCGGCGACGCCGACGGCGGCGGCCCGCAGGATCGCGGCCAGCATGTGCACGGTCGGGATCTCGGCGTTGCCGAGCAGCACCATCGGCTCGTCGATGCGCCGCTTCGGGTTGGGCTCGTAGCGGCCCGGGTCGAGCTGCGCGAGCCGGATCGCGTCGCGACCGACCGCGAGCTGCCCGTTGTCCTGCAGGAAGACCGCGGACGGCATGAGCGGCGCGCCGTCGAACAGCACCGGCCGGCGCCGCCCGTCGGGCGAGCGGATCACGGCGACCGTGTTCGACGTGCCGAGGTCGATGCCGACGACGAAGCCGCCGGGCGCCGGGCTCACCACGACGACCTGCCCATTTGTGCTCCTCAAGGTGATTGCAGAAAGCCGCGCGGCGGCAATGGTAGTGCGCCCGTATGACGGCGGCACTAGTTCGATCGGGAGGCCGACGCAGAGGGCGTCGCCGACGCCGAGGCGGTGGCGGTGGCGGAGGCCGAGGCCGAGGCCGAGGACGGCAGGGTGGTGCGGGGAACCATGTCCGGCGACCATCGCGCGCCGTAGTAGGGCTGCGCGACGCCCTGCGCGAACGCGGCCGACGCGGACTGGGAGGCGGCGATGCGCCAGTCCGTCTCCTTGACCGACTCGTACCACAGGAAGCCGATGATCTCCGGGTGCTTCTGCAGCGTGCGCAGGAAGTCGGTGATCCACTCGGCCTTGCGCCCCTGCGCGTCCGTCGCCGCCGTCTCGGTCACCACGATCGGGCGCTTGCTGAGCGTCTTGAGCTCGGCGAGCGTGGGACGGTAGATCTGCTCGAAGCTCTGGTACGTCTCCATGCCCGCGGTGCCGTAGTAGCCGGACAGCCCGACCCAGTCGACGTAGTCGTCGCCGGGATACAGCTGCGACAGGGGCGTAGCGTTCTCGTAGACGACGTTCGGGCTCCAGACCCAGATGACGTTGGTCGCGCCGATCCGCTCGAACAGGTCGTGCACGTGCCGCCAGGCGGCCACGTAGTCGCCGCGCTGGTTGCCGTTGGCGGACTCGCACCAGGGGTACCAGTAGCCGTTCATCTCGTGCGCGAAGCGGATCGCCACCGGGTAGGCGAGGTCCTTGATCCCCTTGGCCCACTCGCTGAGGTAGGAGTCGAAGGCGCCGTCGGCGATCCGCGAGAGCCGGTACTGCGGCTGCGTGCCCCGGTCCTTGTCGGTCTTGGACTCCGCGCGGTAGTCCCACGGCTCCCAGCCGAGCATCGGCAGCATGCCCCGGTTCGCGATCCGGTCGAAGGGCTGCCGGTCGAAGTGCTTCTGCGCGCCCCAGCCGGAGGCGAACATCATCACCTGCGGGTTCTTGCCGGCCGCCTGGACGAACCCGTTGTAGTCGGTCAGGTCGCCCGGGCCCTTCTCGGTGAAGATGCCGAAGAACGCGGTGCCCGGGTCGGGGAACACCTGCGGGCGGCGGCCGGGCACCGGCGGCTCGAGCGTGAACGTCGGCCGCGGCTCGACGAGCTTCTCCTGCCACTGGGCGCTCGTGCTGGTGTAGGCGTCGACGCGGGGCGCGAGGAAGAAGACGTACCCGCCGATGACGAGCAGCGCGGCGAACATGATCCGCGGCAGCGTGATCACGCGGGGCTCCCCTGCGCCTGCGCCTGGTGCGGCAGCGGGAAGCCGGCGTGCGGCACCGCCGGGAACCCGTGCACGGTCGGCAGGTCCTCGATGGCGAAGGCGCTGGAGACTGTGGCCCGGATCGTCACGACCAGGCCGGCCGTCACCGGGTCCTCCTCCGGCTGCACGGCCTTGCGGTCGCGCAGCCACGCCGCGAACGCGATGAGCGGCGGGACCGAGCCGACGGCAACGCTCAGCGAGGCCCAGAAGCGAAGGGCGATCGAGTCGTACCCCAGGACGAAGCTCGTGCCGAGCAGCGCCGCGCCGACGAAGGCCCAGACGGCGTGCGTCCGGAACGTCCTGGGCCCGTCGACGCTGCGCAGCCGCCCCTTCGCGGTCACCGCGTAGGCCAGGGGCCGGCGCAGCAGCGCGGCGATGCCGGCGGCGGCGTAGACGGGCACCGCGAAGAGCGCGAGCAGCATGCCGTGCACGCCGATCTCCCTGCGCTCGTGGCGGGCCAGGTTGAACCGGCGCAGCCACAGCCACAGCAGCGCCCAGGTGCCCATGCTCGCCGACCACAGCGCGAGCCAGACGGGCCAGCGGATGTCGGCGGCGTTGATGCCGAGGGTGAGGTACGTCCCGGTGGCCACGACCCCGGACACCGCCGACAGCGCGACGCTCGGGTAGTAGGACTGCACGAGGCCGTAGCACAGCCGCTGCGCGGCGCCGAGGCGCTTGAGGTGCGGCCGGGAGCGGCGCAGCAGGATCTCCCACACGCCGTACGCCCACCGCTTCTGCTGGTTGAAGTAGTCCGTCCAGCTCGTCGGGCCCTCGCCGACCGCGATGACGTCGGGGGTGTAGACGCCCTTCCACCGCCGGTCGGTGAGCGGGTTCTTGGCGCCCATGACGACCATGCTCGTGAGGTGGTCCTCGATGATCGAGTCCTGGTAGCCGTCGATGAGCGCCCAGGCGAGCGGCCGGTACAGGTGGTTGGTGCCGATGAGCAGCGGCGCGTCGAGGCCGTTGCCGCCGCGCTCGATCAGGCCGGAGAAGAGGTACTGCTGCACCGAGGCGCCGTGCACGACCCAGTTGTCGTACATGTTGCCGTACACCTGCGGCGCCACGACGAAGGCGACGTCGGGGTCGCGGAAGTAGCCCAGGGTGCGCTCGAGGAAGCTCGGCAGCGGCACGTGGTCGGGGTCCATCTGCGCGACGACGTCGTAGACGTGCTCGTGGGTGGCCCGCCAGGCGTTGTGGTTGCCGGACTTGGTCTTGGCCCGGAAGGCGCCGTGCTCCTGGTTGAACTCGGGCCGGCCCTTGCGGCTGAAGTGGTGCACGCCGAGCCGCTTGGCCATCGCCTTGACCCGCGGGTCGTCGCCCTCGTCGAGGATCCAGACGTCGACCTGGCCGTCGTAGCGCACCTGCTGCATCGCGCGCAGCGAGCGCTCGACGACGTCGATGGGCTCCTTCGCCGGCACGATCGTGGTCAGCATCGCGATGCGCAGCCCCGGCTCCACCACCATCGGCACCGGGTCACGGGCCTTCCACGCGAAGACCCAGACCGCGAAGTTCTGCAGCAGCCGCACGCCCTCGACGAGGACGACGAAGCAGAACGCGACGCGCGCGACGATCACGTGCCAGTCGCCGGGGTCGGCGCCCAGCGTCGGCGAGCCGGGGATGTGCTCGGGCAGCAGCAGCCAGCCGATGAACACCAGCCCGGTGAGGAAGTTGGCGGCGATGAGCAGTGACAGCATCACCCGCCGCCACGGGCCGCCGACCTTGCGGTAGACGACGGGGCGGTGCGCCGCGGCGGGCATCGTCAGCGGCCCGGTGAGCTCGTTGCAGTCCTCGTAGGCGCGGTGCGTGCGGTCGCGCTTGTCCTGCCGGCGGCGTTCGCGGCGCTCGGCGCGGGTCGGGCGGGACCCGCGCCGGTCGGCGTCGGGTCCGGGTGTCACCGATCGGGGCACGGCGGTGTCCAGCAACGGCCCGGCCTCCGATCTTCCCGCCCAATTCGGAACAGCACGCTCGATGACGTTCCCCCGCCGTATCCGGCTGCGTTGATCGTAGGCTCAAACGGCGATTGCGCGGACCATCCCATCGGCCGATCCCGCAAACGCCGACAGGTGATCGTTTTCGCTGGTGGGGCACCATTCTCGCGGTTGCGAACCGGGCATTTCCGCGCAGCCGTTGCGCCCGAATGTAGCGGATCCGACAGCCCTTTTCCTGATCTCTTTTTTGAACCGATCCATTGGCGATGGGTCACATAGGCCAGAGAGGTGCGGTGTTGCCCGTGATGCTGTCGTCTTGCCGACTATTCCCGTCGCCGGCACTCTCCACTGTGGAGGCGCGGCGGCGGGCCAGGAGGGGCTCGGCGAGCAGGAGCGCGACCGCGGCGAGTGTGAGCAGCCCGGCGGCGAGGGCCGTGGCGCGCACGCCCGGCCCGTCGATGATCACGCCGCCGAGCAGCGACCCGGCGGCGATGCCGACGTTGAACGCCGAGCTCGTGCCCGCGGAGGCGACGTCGGCGCTGCCCGGTGCGAGCATGAGCACCCGGTTCTGCACGGCGGCGGCCATCGCGCTGTAGCTCAGGCCGCACACGGCCAGGACGGCGACGGCGGCCACGGCAAGGCCGCCGAGCCAGTACATCGCCAGCATGGACGCGGCCAGCAGGGCCATCGGCACGGCGTGGGCGAGGTAGGGGTGGCGGTCGAGGAAGCGGCCGACCACCACGGTGCCGGCGAGCCCGGCGACGCCGCCAACGAGCAGCAGCGGGCCGAGCGCGTCCGGCGCGAAGCCGGTGACGTCGAGCAGGAACGGCGTCACGTAGGTCTGCGCGGTCATCGCGCCGGTCACGCCGATCGCGGTGCAGAGCACCAGGATCAGGAACCGCCGGCCGTCGGGAGCGCTCCCGCGCACGATCACGGTCGGCGTGCCCGGCCGGTGCGCGGGCAGCCACGCGACCAGCCCGGCGCAGGTGGCGGCCCCGACGGCGGCCATCACCAGGAACGCGGCGCGCCAGCCGGCCTGCTGGCCGAGCCAGGTGCCCAGCGGCACGCCGAGCACGGGCGCGACGGCGGCGCCGATCGACAGGCGGGCCACGGTGCGCCCGCGCCGCTGCGGCGGGAACATCGACGTGGCGGTGGTGGCGACGATCGACCAGAACAGGGCCTGGGTCGCGCCGACGACGAGCCGGGCGCCGAGCAGCACGCCGTAGCCGGGCGCGAGGGCGGTGACGAGCGTGGCGGCGGAGAACACGCCGAGGGTGCCGCCGAGCAGCAGCCGGCGCGGCACCCGCTGGGTGATCCGGGCCAGCGGCAGCGACAGCAGCACAACCACGACGGCGTAGCCGGTCATGAGCAGGCCGACCTGCGAGCGCGAGCGGTGCAGGTCGTCGGCCATGAGGGTGAGCAGGCCGACGGGCAGGATCTCGGTGGTGACGAACGTGAACGTCGAGACAGACAGCGCGGCGAGGGCGAGGCTGGCTCGTTTGTGATCGACCATGGCGGTGGTAGCGTCCCACGCGGCACAGGACGGGGGCTACCGCATATGGCGCGCATACGCTGCGACTTCTTCTCCGAGGCGCTGGGTTTCGGCACGTCGATGACGGTGCTGCTGCCGCAGGCGGCCGCCGGGCAGATCGGCGTCAGCGGCCGCGACGGCGGCGGCGACTTCCCGGTGCTCTACCTGCTGCACGGCCTGAGCGACGACGACACGATCTGGACGCGGTACACGGCGATCGAACGCTACGCCGCACAGCTGGGCCTCGCGGTGGTGATGCCGCAGGTGCACCGCAGCTTCTACGCCGACGAGGTGTGGGGCCGTCCATATTGGACGTTCATCGCCGAGGAGCTGCCCCGGGTGGCGCGCGGCTTCTTCCGCCTCACCGACGACCCGGCCCGCACCTTCGTGGCCGGGCTGTCGATGGGCGGCTACGGCGCGTTCAAGCTCGCATTGCGCCACCCGGAGCGCTTCGGCGCCGCCGCGAGCCTGTCCGGCGTGCTGGACATCGCGAGCCGGGTCGCCGACATCCACCGCCCCGAGGACCCCCGGATGTGGCAACGCATCTTCGACGACCCGGCCGCGCTCGCCGGCACCGGCGACGACCTGTTGTACCTGCTCGGACAGGCTGAGGCAGTACCGCCGCTGTATGTCGCCTGCGGCACCGAGGACCCGCTGTACTCCTCCGGCGTCCGCTTCGCCGAGGAGTGCGGGGCCCGCGGCATCCCCGTCACGACCGACTTCTCGCCGGGCGAGCACGAGTGGGGCTACTGGGACGCCCGGATCCGCGACGTGCTCGCCTGGCTGCCGCTGTCGTAACCGGCCGGCTCGGGCTGCGCGGGGCGGGACTCCCACGCCGGGCGCCCGGTGCGCACCAGCAGCAGGACCAGCACGCCGCCGGCCAGGGCCACCCAGCCGGCCACCGCCGTCACGTGGTTGACGGCGTCGGTCGGTGCGTGGTGGCCGCCGAGCCGGTCGGCGAAGATCGAGCCGAAGACGGCCACGCCGAGGGCGAAGCCCAGCTGGCGGAACGTGTTCACCGCGCCGGCGGCCATGCCGCTGCGCTCGTGCGGCACCGCGGCCAGGGCGGCCGAGGCCATCGTCGGCAGGACCGCGGCGACGCCGAGGCCGGCCACGATCAGGCCGGGGATCAGCGCGGCGCCGGCGCTGGCCGGGGTGAGCCGGGACTGCAGCAGGGCGCCGGCGCCGATGAGCAGCATGCCGATGCCGATCGTCCAGCGCGGCGCGACCCGCTGCAGGAACCGGCCGCCGAACGCGCCGCCGGCGAAGGCGGCGGCCGACATGGGCAGGGCGCCGACCAGCCCCGCGTCGACCGGGCCCTTGCCCAGGAACTGCTGCAGCCAGACCGTGGTGAACGGCAGGTACGCGAAGGCAGAGGCCTGTGTGAGTACCGCCGCGGCCATGAGCACGGAGAAGGACGGCTTCGCGAACAGGCGCAGGTCCAGCATCGGGTGTGCCGCGCGCCGCTCGATCGCCAGGAACGCGACCAGGGCCACGGCGGCCAGGGCGAAGGAGGCCAGGGTCTCCCGCGCGGTCCAGCCGGCATCGCCGCCGCGGATCAGCGCGTAGGTGACGGCGGCCGCCGCGACGGTGAACGTGACGGTGCCGGGCAGGTCGAGGCGGGCGTCGGCGCGGCCGCGCGACTCGGTGACGCCGCGCGCGGTGAACCACAGGGCGAGCAGGCTCACCGGCAGGTTGACCAGGAAGATCCAGCGCCAGCCGAAGTGCTCGGTGAGCAGGCCGCCGGCGATCGGGCCGGCCGCGGCGGCGGCGCCGTTGACCGCGCCCCAGACGCCGAAGGCGACGCCGCGGTCCCGGCCGGTGTAGGCGACGCTGAGGATCGCCACCGTGGTGGCGAGCATCGCCGCGCCGCCGAGGCCCTGCAGGAAGCGGGCGGCGACGAGCAGGCCGGCGTTCGGCGCGGCCGCGCACAGCAGCGAGGCGAGGGCGAACACGACGGTGCCGCCGAGGTAGACGCGGCGCCGGCCGTGCCGGTCGGCGAGGGCGCCGGAGGCGAGCAGCACGGCCGCGAGGGCGAGGGCGTAGCCGTCGAGGACCCACTGCAGGCCGCCGAGGGTGGCGGAGAGGTCCTTGGCCACGGCGGGCAGGGCGACGGTCACGATGGTGACGTCGACGAGGAGCATGAAGGTGCCGATGGAGACGGCGATCAGGGCTGACCATTTGCGCATGCCGTCGAATGTGGGGCAGGCGCCCGGTTCCGGGTACTCGCCGGCGGCGGGATGGAGGATTCCGACACCGGCTACGGTTGGGTGGTGGAACTCGACACGCTGGACCTGAGCATCGTCGACGGGCTGCGGCTGGACGGCCGGGTGCCGTTCAGCACCCTGGCCGAGGTCCTCGGGGTCTCCGACCAGACGGTCGCCCGGCGGTACCGGCGGCTGCGGGCCGAGGCGGGGCTGCGCGTGGCCGGGCTGCCCGACGGCGCCCGCCTCGGCTACGACAGGTGGATGATCCGCCTGCAGACCACCCCGGACGCGGCGGCGGCGATCGCCGAGTCCCTGGCCCGCCGGCCCGACACGACGTGGGTGACGCTCGCCTCCGGCGGCACCGAGGTGACCTGCGTGGTGCAGAACCCGGGCACCGCCGACCGCGACGCGCTGCTGCTGCAGAAGCTGCCGCGCACGCCGCGGGTCGTGTCGGTGCGCGCGCACTGCCTGATGCACCAGTTCGCCGGCGGCGCCGAGGGCGACACCCGCATGACCCGGCTGAGCGGCGAGCAGATCGCGGCGCTGCGCCCGCCGCCGCCCGGCCCGGACGCCGTGCCCGCCCTCGCCGACTCCGACCGGCCGCTCCTCGCGGCGCTGAGCCGCGACGGGCGGCTGGGCTACCCGCAGCTCGCGGCGGCGACCGGCTGGTCGGAGTCGACGGTCCGGCGGCGGCTGGAGCACCTGCGCGGCATCGGCGCGATCTTCTTCGACGTAGAGGTGGAGCCGTCGTGGTTCGGCTACAACGCCCGCTTCCTGCTGTGGCTCAGCGTCGCGCCGGCCCACCTGGAGGCGGTGGGGCGAGCGATGGCCGAGCATCCGGAGGTCGTGTTCGCCGCCGCCACGACCGGGGCGACCAACCTCGTGGCGACGGTGATCTGCCACGACATGGCGGGGTTATACGAGTACGTGACGCACCGGGTCGGGCCGCTGCCGGGCGTCGACCGGCTCGAGTCGGCGCCGGCGCTGCGCCACGTCAAGCAGGTCGGCGCGCTGCTCACGTGAAGGGCGCCAGGTCCGGCTCGACCCAGCCGGCCCTGGCCTCGTCGGAGGCGAGCGTCGACGAGCGGTAGTGGCGGCTCAGCAGGCGCTTGTCGAGCAGCTCGGGCGCGCGGGCGGCGAAGTCCTCGAAGCCGGCGTCCTCGGGCGACATCCGCAGCGCCACCGGCTCCACCCAGGCGCGGCTCATGGTGTGGTGGTACTTCTGGGGCGCACCCGCATAGCGCGCCGTGCGCCGGATGCCGTCGCTCACGACGTCGATCGCCTCGGCGCGGCCCAGCCGCCGCACGGCCAGCCAGGTGACGTGCACGTGCTGGCGGTGCCCGAAGTGCCCGCCGCCGGCCATAACCTCGCCGAAGAGGTCCTCGAACAGGCCGCTCATCGCGCGAGCCTGTGCAGTACCGCCGCGACGGCCTCGGCGGCGCCCGGCGGCAGGTCGGCCAGGGCGTGCCGCTCGAGCTCGCGCATCGCGTCGAGGACCCGGGCCGCGGCGCGGGCCCCGTCCGGAGTCAGCCGCACCACGACGGTGCGCCGGTCGTTCGCGTGCGGCTCGCGGGCGAGCAGGCCGCGCTGCTCGAGGCGGTCCAGGATGCCGGTGAGGGTGGTCGGGCGCCCGCCGATCGCCGTGCCGAGCGCCGACACGGTGGCCGCGCCGTCGGGCTGGTCGGCCAGGTTGGCCAGGGCGTTGAGCTCGGAGGGGGCCAGCCGCAGATCGGCGAGGGCCGCGGTCAGGTGGTGCAGCGTCGCGTGGGTGGCGCGCTGCAGATCGAGAAGGAGTACCACGGTTTCGGATTATCCGGATCCGTAGAGTCTGGCGGCAACCCATTTGTCGCTGAGCTGCTCGGCGTAGGGCCCGCCGGGCGGGTCGACGACCCAGACGTGGATCATCTCGGCGGCGGTGACGGCGACCGTGAGGCCGGGGCAGCCGCCGAAGGGCGAGACGATGCCGAACCCGGGCGGCAGCAGCCCGACGCAGATGTCGTGCGCGTGCCAGCGGGCGCTCGAGCCGGGCAGCGCCGGGCCGCGCCGCCCCGCCGCCGGCATCCGGTAGACGACGCCGAGCAGCAGCGCGCGCCCGTCGCGCATGGCGTACACGAGCTGCTCGGGCGCCTCCGGGTCGAGGGTGCGCCCGTCGGCCTGGTTCCGTTTGTTGTCGAAGTGGACCTGTAGGCCCTCGGGGCGCCCGGCGGGTGCGTAGCCGGCGGCGCGGGCCGCCGCCGGGTCGCGGTAGCGCAGGGTGGCCTGGCGGGTGCGCTCGGCGAGGGCCGGGCCGTCGATGCCGGCGACCGTGACCGGGCTGCCGCGTTGGATCGTGCCCGCCTGCAGGCGGTCGATGCCCTCGTGGTCGTGCCGGACGAAGCCGCCGATCCAGGTCACGGCGCCGAAGACGACGGTGACCGCGACGTTGACGGTCCGCGGCGCGGCCAGGGCGAGCACCGCCAGCTCGAGCAGGGCCACCGCCATCGCCGCCTGGTCGGTGTCCACGATGGCGAACCCGAGCAGCGCCCCGGCGACGAGCGCGGCCCGCAGCCGCCAGCGGCGGCCGGCGGCGGCGCGGACGGCGACCCAGCCGGCCGCGATCGCCCCGGCGAGGGCGAGGGGGTTGAGCAGCGCGTGGTAGACGGCGACCGGGGCGAGCAGCTGCACGGCCCAGCGGGCGGCCGGCTCGGCTTGCATGACGCGACCGTGCCCGGCGAGAGCCCGGCGCAGCTGCCACAGCAGCAGCGGTGCGAACAGGGCCGCCGCGAGGGGGATGCGGTGCTCGGGCGCGATGCCGAGCCAGAAGTCGCTCATCGATGCACCAGCAGCCGCACGGCCAGCACCGCCAGCACGGCCGGCAGCGCCAGGGTGGTGAGCAGGCCGGCGAGGTTGACGGTGGCGTCCAGCTGGGGCAGCAGGCCGAGCAGCTGCTGCAGCTCGAAGCCGGCCAGCGCGAGGCCCTCGGCGGCGATGACGGCGTACTGCGCCCAGCGGCGGTGCACCTTCGCCGCGAGCACGAGCAGGAAGGCGGCGTGCAGCAGCGGCCCGATGGTGGCCAGCGGGCCGCTGAGCAGCGCCAGCCCGAGCGTGGCGGTCAGCTCGAGGGCGGCCTGCATCGTCAGCAGCGACCGGGCGACGCGTTCCATGCCCCGCATCGTCTGCCGCCGCCGTGAGGCGACAATGAGGCCTTTTTAAGAAGCGGATGAGTTCGCCGGTACCGCCGGCAGGTCCACGACGAACGAGGCGCCCCCGGTGGCGTTGTTGGCCGCCTCGATCCCGCCCCGGTGCTCGCGCGCGATCGTCAGCGCGATGGCGAGCCCGAGCCCGGCGCCGCGCCCGCTGCGCGCCTCGTCGCCGCGGTGGAAGCGCTCGAAGATGCGCTGCTGCTGCCCCGGCGGGATGCCGGGCCCGTCGTCGGCGACGGCGAGCTGGGTGCGCTCGCCGCGCTGGGTGACGGTGACCCAGACGTTGCCCTCGGGCGGGGAGTACTTGACGGCGTTGTCGACGAGGATCCACACCAGCTGCGCGAGCGCGTCGGCGTCGCCGGCGACCGGGCGGGCCGGGGTGAGCGCGCAGTGCACCCGCTTGCCCGGGTGCTGCGCGCCGGCCTGGCGGCACACGTCCTCGACCAGCGCGCCGAGGTCGACGGGCGCGGTGGCCAGGGGCCGGCCGGCGTCGGCGCGGGCGAGGGTCAGCAGCTGCTCGACGAGGCGGCTCATCCGGGCGCTCTCCCCGTCGATGTCGCGCACCGCCGCAGCCCGGTCCTCGGCGTCGGCATCCGGATGGCGCAGCAGGAACCCGGCGTTGTTGCGGACGGTCGTCAACGGTGTGCGCAGCTCGTGCGAGGCGTCGGCGACGAACCGGCGCTGCGCGGCGATGCCGCCCTCGAGGCGGTCCATCATGGCGTTGTACGCCGCCGTCAGCCGCCCCAGCTCGTCATCGGCCCGCGCCGGCGGCAGCCGCCGGCTCAGGTCCTGCGCGTTGACGAGCGCGGTGAGCTCGCGCAGGGGCCGCAGCGCGCGCCGGCTCACCAGCCAGATGGCGCCGGCCGCGGCGAAGAAGCCCAGCACCGCGTAGACGGCGACGAGGACGAACAGCCCGGCCCGGTCGGAGCGGACCTTGCGGGTGCTCTGCACCGCCGCGACGTAGCCGCCGGCGGCAGGGCGGACCGCGACCCGCAGCGCGACGCCGTCGACGGCGACCGTCGACTTGTCGCGGTCCCGGGCGACGAGCGGCACGGTGCCGCCGACCCGCCCGGTGGCGTAGAGCGGCCGCCCCGCCGCGTCGTACACCACGATCGCGATCTCGTCGCTGACCCGCAGGTCGGCCGCGGCCGGCGCCGGCCCGCCGGACGCTTCGGGCAGCGCGGTGAGCGACCCGGCGGCGGCGTCGGCCCGCGCCGCGAGGGCGGTGTCCTGCCCGGTGCCGGCGCCGGCGGCGAGCAGCAGGAAGACGGCGGCGCAGAACAGCCCGAGCACCGGCGTGACGACGGCGAGGCCGAACAGCGTGATGCGGGCGCGGATGGACATCAGGCCCGCCGCAGGATGTAGCCGACGCCGCGGACGGTGTGCAGCAGCCGCGGCTCGCCGAGCTTGGCGCGCAGGTAGCCGACGTACACGTCCACGACGTTGCTGGCACTGTCGAAGTCGATCCCCCACACCGCGGCGCGCAGCTGCGCGCGGGTGAACACCTGCCGCGGGTGGCGCAGGAAGTGCTCGAGCAGCGCGAACTCCTGCGCGGTCAGCGCTATGTCCCGCCCGCCGCGGCGCACCTCGTGCGCCCGCGCGTCGAGCACCAGGTCCTCGAACTCGGACAGCCCGGACGGCTCCGGCCGGGCGCGGCGCAGCAGGGCCCGCACCCGGGCGAGCAGCTCGTCGTAGTCGAACGGCTTGACGAGGTAGTCGTCCGCGCCGGCGTCGAGCCCGGCGATGCGGTCGGCGGTGGCGTCGCGGGCGGTGAGCATGAGCACGAGCGGCCCGCCGCCGGGCCGCGCCCGCAGCCGCCGGCACACCGCGATCCCGTCGAGCCCCGGCAGCATCCGGTCGAGCACGACGACGTCGGGCTCGCTGCGGTCGACGGCCTCGAGCGCCGCTCCCCCATCACCGGCGACGTCGACCCGGTACCCCTCGTAGGCGAGCACCCGCCGCAGCGAGGCCGCGATCGGCTCGTCATCCTCGACGACCAGCACATGCACCACGCGCCACATGTTGCCAGCACCTGTCACGAGGTTCACGGCCCCGGATATGTCCGCGGATATGTCCGCCGCTCCGCGACGGACATATCCGACATTTCGGTTATGCGCGAATCTCCCATTCCGGCCGGTCGAGCACGGCACGGTACCGGCGCACGATGTCGTTCCACCGGTCGTGCTTCGCCAGGTTCTCGGCGATGGCGCCGGCCGTCCGGTGGCGCGGCGCCGTCGGCGCCTGACGGGCCAGGTGGCCGGCGTGCGCGGCAAGGACGGCGAGCGCGGGCGGGTAGGTCTGCAGCGTCATGCCCATGCCACCGCAGTAGGTCATGACCAGCAGGAGGCGGCCGGTGTGGTCGACGAGGTCGTCGTCGGCGTCCGGGGCCAGGATCGCCGCGTGCAGGTGGGTGACGGTGGCGACCTCGCCGGCGAAGTAGCCGTTGAGGTAGTCGCCGTCGCACGCATGCCGCAGCAGCCATTCGCGCGCCTCGGTGGAGCCGCGGCGGCAGAGCGCCTCGACGACGTAGACCCTCCCCCAGCCGGCGACCCGCTCGGCCAGCCACACCAGCGCCTGCGCGCCATGGCGGCGGCGCTGGAGCGCCTCGGCGGCCAGCGCACCGAAGGTGTCCGAGAGCAGGCCGATCGTCTGGATCAGCGGGACGTCGCCGTCGTCCCAGTTCGTGGCGAGCAGGCCGAGGCCGACGACGACGGCGTTGCGGTGCGTGCCGTGCCGCACCAGCCAGCGGCCCGTCCGGCGCACGCGCTCGCGGTCGGCACGCAGCGCGGCGGCGGCGATGTGGTCGTTGCGGTGGATCGGGACGTAGACGTCGTCGAACGCGGCGGCGAGATCGCTCGGCGGCGCGTCGGGGCGGGCGAAGTGGGCGTCGAGGATGGCGGCGGCATCGGCGCCGTCGCGCCGTCGGTCCCGATCCGACGACGGCGACCGGCCGCGGCGCGCCTGGTCCGGGTAAGGCTCCCCGTCGCGGGGCAGGGGGCCGTCGGGGTGCTGCCGGTGCAGGAGCAGCGCGTGCTCGAAGAGGGCCGTCACGAGCGGACGGCGGGCTCGATTCTGTCGATCATGACTCAATGCTCGCACACCGGCGGTGCCCGAACTCGCCGGTATGGCCGTCCAGCACTCGGCATGAGCCATTCGTCTTCTTGCCTTTGTCGATGTGTCGGTCCACGATCCTTTGCCATGGAACGCATCAGCGTGCCCTTCGCGGGCGACGGCGCCGGCACCGGCGGACTGACCTGGGGCCAGCAGCAGGTGTGGCGGGCCATGATCGAGGTCAACACGTCGATGAGCATGGGCGGCGTGGTGCCGGTCGCCGACGGGCGCACCGTCGAGGATTTCGCGCAGGAGCTGCGCTTCTTCATGAGCCGGTACCCGGCGATGCGCACCCTGCTGCGCATCGCGCCCGGCGGCGCCACGACGCAGGAGGTCTTCGCCGAGGGCGAGGCCTTCCTGGAGGTGCACGACGCCCCGTCCGCCGAGGACGCCGCGGCCCTCGCCGCCGACGTGCACGCGGGCTGGAAGGCGCGCAACTTCGAGTACACCCGCGAATGGCCCATCAGGATGGCCGTCGTGCGCGCCGGTGGCGCCGTCACCCACGTGGTCGTCATGGTCTGCCACATCGCCGCGGACGGCGGCGGCCTCGGCATCATGATCCGCGATCTCGCGCAGCGTGACACCCTCGGCCCGGCGCCCGCGGCGGGGCACTTCGAGGTCGCCGAGGCGCAGCGCGCGGGCGGCCGCACGACCGACAACGCGATGCGGTACTGGGAGACGCAGCTGCGCGCGATCGAGCCGCAGCGCTTCGCCGGCTACGCCGAGCCCGAAGGCGAGCGGTTCCGCCAGTTCCAGTGGCGCTCCACCGCCCTGTTCGCGGCGAGCGAGCGCCTCGCCGCGCTGCTGTCGATCGACGCCGGGCCGGTGCTGCTGGCCGCCTACGGCGTCGCCTTCGGCCGCGCCACCGGCCGCACCGGGCCGTTCGCCTCGCAGGTGATCGTCGGCAACCGGTTCCGGCCGGGCCTGGCCGAGGTCGTCTCGCCGCTGGCCCAGAACGGCCTGGTCGTCTTCGACGCCGCCGGGGTGAGCGCCGCCGAGGCGGTGGCCCGGGCGCGGCAGGCGTCGATGAGCGCGTCGAAGTACGCCTACTACGACCCCGACACGCGCCTGGCGCTCATCGACCGCATCGGCAAGGAGCGCGGCGAGCCGATGGACCTGGCCGTGTTCTACAACGAGCGGCGCACCGGGCTGCGGCCGCCGCAGAACCCGCCGGACGAGGCGGCGATCCGGGCCGCCCGGGCGGAGACCGAGTTCGTCCGCGAGACGCCGATGGTCTTCTTCAACGAGAAGCTCATGGTCAACATCGACGAGCTGCCCGACGTGATCCAGATCACCATGGAGGTCGACACCGCGTACCTGCCGGCGGCGGACGCGCGGCGGCTGCTGCAGGAGATGGAGGACTTCGTCGTCGAGGCCGCCGTGGACCCGCGGATCCGCACCTTCTGACGGCCCGTATGCCGCCCGCGCCCGCCGCGGGGCAAGATGGCTGCATGGAAGTCACCTGGTGGGGGCACGCGACCGTGGCGATCCGCGACCGCGGCGTCACGATCCTGACCGATCCGGTGCTGCGCAACCGGCTGGCCCACCTGTACCGGCGGCGCGGACCCAGGCCGGTGCTGTCGCACGTCCCGGACGCGGTCGTCGTGTCGCACCTGCACTCCGACCACTGCGACCTGCCGTCGCTGCGGGCGCTGCCGCGCTCCACCCGGCTGATCGTGCCGCACGGCGCCGCGTCGTTCCTGCGCTCCCGGCTAGGCGAGCGTGACTTCACGGAGCTGCGGGCCGGGCAGGAGACCGCGGTCGGCGACGTGACGGTAAGGGCGGTGCCGGCCGCGCACGACGGCGGCCGGACACCCAAGTCGCGCATCCGCGCGGTGGCGCTCGGCTATGTGGTCACCGGCGACCGGTCGGCGTGGTTCGGCGGCGACACCGGGCTGTTCGACGAGATGAAGGAGATCGGCCCGGTCGACCTGGCGCTGGTGCCCGTCTGGGGCTGGGGCTGGACGCTCGGCCCCGGCCACCTCGACCCGGCCGGCGCGGCCGAGGCGATGCGCCTGGCCGGCCCGGCGCAGGCGGTGCCGATCCACTGGGGCACCCTGTGGCCGATCGGCTGCTGGCGGGTCCGGCCGGACCGGTTCACCCGGCCCGGCGACGAGTTCGCGGCGCACACCCGCACCACGGCACCCGCGACCGACGTGCGCGTGCTCGCGCCCGGCGAGAGTCTGACCGTTTCGTGATCGTCACCTTCGGGGGGTTGGTGGCCGCCCTGGCGGTCATGTTCGGGGTGGTGGCGGTCGGCTCGACGGTGCCGGTGCTGCCCACCGGCGCGGCGGTGAGCGCGACGGCGGTGCTGGCCGCGCACTACAGCCCCGTCGCGCTGCCGGTGGTGGTGGCGGTGGGCGGGCTCGGCGCGTACATCGGCGACGCCGTCACGTTCGCCATCTGCCGGGCCGGCGGCGAGGCGCTGACCCGGCGGCTGCGGCTGCTGCGCCAGCCGTGGCGGCTCGCCGGGACGGTGCGCGAGCGGCTGCACCGGCGGCCCGTGACGGCGCTGCTGGTGTCCCGGCTGGTGCCCGGCGGGCGGATCCCGGTGCTGCTCACGGCGGCGATCGTGGGGCTGTCGTGGCGGACGTTCATCGTGTCCAACATCGCCGCCTGCGCGCTGTGGGCGACCACGTACTCCGCGATCGGCCTGCTCAGCCGCAACGTTTTCCCGCAGCCGTGGCAGGGCGTGGTCTGCGCGATCCTGATCGTCCTCGGAGCCGGTCAGGTCGCCGGCTGGGTGGAGCGCCGCCGTCAGTCCCGGGTGGCCGAGCCCAACGCCGACGTCAGGCCGTAGCCCTGCGGGCGCTTACGGTCAGGCCGATGCCTCCACATAAATGGTCTCGTCGTTGCGGAGCACCTGGTCGAGGTCGGCGACGTCCGGGATGGCGCCCTCGCGGAAGGAGCGCACCGTGATCGCGTCCTCGGCGAAGCCCGCCGACGTCAGCGCGTGGCGCAGCTCGGTCTCGTCGTAGAGCCAGCGGTGGCCGTACACGTAGAAGAGCTGATTGAACATGAACGCCCCGCGCGCGGGCATCGCGGGCGCGACCCCGGTCAGGGCACGGTTCATGCGGCGGCGGTGCTTGCCGAAGAAGCCGTCGCCGTTGACGTAGCTCTCGGCGTAGACGCGCAGGTCGGGCGTGGTGAGCCGGACCACGCCGCCGGGGCGCAGGATGCGGCGCACCTCCGTGAGCCAGGCGATGCCGGCCCGCAGCGTCACGTGCTCGACGAGGTGCTCGGCGTAGACCCAGTCGACGGTCGCGTCGGCCACCGGCAGCGGCCCGGTGATGTCCATCTCGGCGAAGTAGGCGGCGTCGTCGACGCGGTAGACGTGCCCCGCTTCGGTACGCGAGCCGTCCGCCGCGGTCAGCGAGACGAGGTCGGTGCCCAGGGCCCGCGGGTGCGCGGTCTTGAACGCGGCGAACTCGATGCCGTTGAGCCCCAGCCGGTCGAAGTGCGAGCGGTCCAGCACGGCCGCGCTCAGCTCCGGCGACAGCTTCTCGACGCGGGCAAGGTCCTCGGTGAACAGGTCGACCGTCGCAGCGAGCTCCTGCGGGTCCTCCCAGTTCCAGGGCCGTAACGCGTCAGCTGCCATGTCGTCGGCTCCTTGCGGGATAAGGGATCGAGAGTTCGACTGATTCAAACACCTCGAACTCTGGCGGACAAGGGAGCGTCCTCGTCGCGCGGCGGCGGCACCGGCATCGGCGCGCGCAGCCCCAGGTCGTCGAGCCAGGCGACGAGCTGGCGGTGCACGGCGACCGGGCCGCGCGGCTCGGGCGTGAGCACCGGCCAGTCGGCGGGGTGGACCAGCACGGCCTCGCTCTGCCAGCCGCCGATGCCGCCGTGCGAGCCGACGAGCTCCTCGAAGGCGGCGACCTCGTCGGTGCCGGGGTCGACCCGGCTGAGCACGACCAGGTCGCCGACGTGTGTCATCGCCTGGTGCGCGAGCAGGTCGTCGGCGGCCCTCGGGCCGTACGGCAGCAGCGGGTCGTCACCCTCGACGGTCCCGTCGCGCAGCCGGTGCCGGCCGGACGGGCCGATCGCGAGCGGGCCGTCGGCGGTGCCGGCCACGACCAGGCCGATGCCGGGGTGCTTGGCCAGGCCGCCGACGAGGCCGGGGCGCAGCGCCTCGACGGTGTCGAGGTCGGCGCGGCCGGGCACCTCGGTGAGGTACAGCATCGCGAGGTTGCCGGAGGCGACCGTGACCACCTTCCCGCGCGGGCGCTCCGTGACCGGGCCGCACGAGCGGGTCTGGTGCGACACCCCGGCGAGCAGGGTGTTGGCGCGGCCCCAGTCCTCCTCGTCCGGGCCGCCGGTGGCCGGCTCGTGCCCGTCGCCGGCGAGGTCGCCGATGAGCCGCTCCAGGGTCACGCCGTGGCGCTGGCTGAACGTGGCGCCCTGGCTCTGGCCGTGGTCGGAGAGCACGACGATGCGGTAGTCGCGCCCGGCCACCCGGGCGAGCCGGTGCAGGGTGCCCAGGACCCGGTCGAGGCCCTCCAGGGTCTGCATCGCCTCCGGGCGCAGCGGGCCGGCGTGGTGCGCGACCTCGTCGTAGTCGACGAAGTCGCAGAAGATCACGGGGGCGCCGCGGCTCATCTGCTCGGCGATCAGCGAGACGTTGAGGTCGCGCAGGAGCACGTTGGTGACGGCGCGCAGCGCGACGTACGCGGCCGTGCGGGGCACCCTGGGGTACACGTTGCGGAACCGCTGCCGGCGGCCCTGCTGGATCTCCTTGAGCATCTCGCCGATCGAGAGCACGACCGCGCGCGCAAAGCCGTAGGGGCTGGCCACGAACGCCAGGTAGCCGCGGGCGGACCGCCCGGGCAGGGCCGCATTGCTGAAGGTGAGCAGGCTGGTCGGCGCATCGCCGGAGAAGACGTTGCTGATGCTGACGCCGTCGTCGGCCAGCAGGCCGCGGCCGGTGGAGATGCGGGCCTCGACGTCGGCCGCGTCCCGTGGCCGGTTGGTGACCACGAGGCGGCCGGCGTCCTTCTCGTACCAGCGGAAGGCGGGAATCTGCGAGAAGTCGCCGTGCAGGATGCCCGCCTGGCTCGCCGGGGTCGTGGCCGGCAGGCCGGTGTGCCAGGGGACCATCGCGTGCGTGCCGGTGCGCACCCACTTGCCGAGGTTGGGCAGGTTGCCGGCCTTCACCGCCCAGGACAGCAGCGGCGCGGAGAGGCCGTCGAGCTGGACGATGAGCACGCCGGGCTCGGTCGCCGGCGTGCCGCGGTGCTGGCGCGCCATCTGCCGCAGCGCCTGGCCGAGGAACACGTCCTCGCTCCCGGCGTCGGCGAGCCAGTTCACCAGCGCGGCGAGGGCGGCGGCGAGCCAGCTGGCGATCCAGGCGTCGGCGAACGTGTCGACGCTGACGCCCTTGGCAAGGCGCAGCGCGGTGAACATGACGACGGCCTGGATGACGACGCCGAGGGCGAGCACGCCGATGCCGCCGACGACGACCGCGATGCCCAGCAGCGCCAGGCGCATCAGGGTGCCGACGAGGGCGAGCAGGATCGTGAGCTCGACCAGGGCGGCCGGCCCTCCGCTGGCCCGCACGCCCGGCAGCAGCCAGAACGTGACGGCGAGGACGACGAAGCTGGTCAGGCCCGAGCGCAGCAGCGACTTGGCCCAGGCGACCGTGAGCCGCCAGTCGCGCAGCAGCCGGATCGCGAAGCGCACCCGCTGCCTGACGACCCCCACGTGGCAAGATTACGGCCCGTGGCCTCGCTCACCCGATAACCGGTGGGGGTGACCCGGATCGCAGCGCCGTCAGCACGGGCGGAGGGTCCATCAGCTCGCCCACCTCCTGCAGGTACCGCTGCGCCGATCGCAGTGTCTGCTCGGCCGCCGCCCGGCGCTCACCCGGATGGACGGGGCGCGGCGCGGCCAGAACGTGGCGGAGAGCGGTGAGCTCGGCCAGGTGGAGGTCGAGCAGCAACAACAGGTCTTGGTGCACCCTCTGTTTATCCCATGTTCATCTTCGCTTGACGGCCGGTTCACTGCGAGAATGGCATCCATGGCCGGAAAGCTTGAGGTGGAACGCAAATACGAGGTCCCGGACGGCTTCGCGCTGCCGGACCTGACCGGGATCGGCGGGGTCGCCACCATCGGCGAGCCCGACGACCAACGGCTCGACGCCGTCTACTACGACACGGAGGGCCTGCACCTGGCCCGCGGCCGCGTCACCCTGCGCCGCCGCAGCGGCGGGCACGACGCCGGATGGCACCTCAAGCGCCCCAGCGCGGGAGAGCGCAGCGAGCTGCAGATCCCGGCGACCGGCCGCCGCACCCCGCCGCCCGCGGTGACCGACCAGATCCGCGCGCTGTCCCGCGGCGAGGCACTCACCCCCGTGGCCCGCATCCGCACCCACCGCGTCGAGCGGGCGCTGCGCAGCGCCGACGGGCGCACCGTCGCCCTGCTCGCCGACGACCTGGTCAGCACCGAGTCGCTGCGCCGCGGCGGGTCCGCACGCGAGTGGCACGAGCTGGAGATCGAGCTCGTCGACGGCGCCGACGGCGCCCTCGCCCGCCTCGACCGCGTGCTGCGCAGGGCCGGCGCCCGCCCGGCCAGCAGCCCCTCGAAGCTCGCACAGGCGCTCGGCGAGGACTACCCCACGCCCACGGGCCTGCGGCTGCGCGGCTCCAAGGCCCGCAAGGCGCTCGCCGCCTACCTCGCCGCCCAGCGCAACGCGCTCATCGAGCAAGACCCCCAGGTGCGCGACGGCGACGCCGAGGCGGTGCACAAGATGCGCGTGGCGACCCGCCGCCTGCGCTCGACCCTGCGCTCGTTCGCGCCCGTGCTGTCCGGCAACGTCGGCGCGCTGCACGACGAGGTCAGGTGGGTCACCAGGCTGCTCGGCGCGGTCCGCGACTGCGACGTCATGGCCGAGCGCCTCGCCGGCCTGATCGCCGCCGAGCCGCCGGCCCTCGTCGTCGGGCCGGTCGCGGCGCGGATCACCACGCTGCTCGGGCAGCGTGCCGCCGCGGCGCGGGCCGAGCTCACCGAGGGCCTCAACAGCGAGCGGTACACCACGCTGCTCAACGACATCGACGCGCTGGTGTACCGGGCCGCGCAGCCCGACAACATCCCGAGCCGCCGGCTCACGCGCCGCGCCCGCAAGGCCCTCGAGCGCGCCGACGCCCGCCTCGCCGACGCCCGCAAGCGCAAGCCGGGCAAGCGCACCGACGAGCGGCTGCACGAGGCGCGCAAGGCGTACAAGCGGGCCCGCTACGCCGTCGAGCTGGTCACCCCGCTGAAGAAGAGCGCCCGCGCGGAGCGCCTCACCGAGCGGCTCACCGCCCTGCAGGACGTGCTCGGCGCGCACCAGGACGCCCTCGTCACCTGCGACCTGCTGCTCGGCTACGCGGCGGGCGCGCACGAGGCCGGCGAGAACGCGTTCACGTACGGGCTGCTGCACGCCCGCACCGACGAGCACGGCCGGCAGGCCCTGGCCGAGCTGCCGGCGACCAGCAAGCGGGCCCGGAAGGCGGGCAAGAAGCTGTTCGGATGAGCTGCCAGTGAGCATCGATTGAGCTTCGAGTGAGCGCCGGGTGACAGGAGGTGCGCGGGTTCGATAGGGTTCGAAGTCCGCTCCCTCCTCACCCGGGGTTTGACCAGTGCAGCTGCAGATCCACCTCGAAGCCGTCGGCGACGCTGCGGCCCCCGACGTCGACACCCTGCTCAGCCTGCAGCGCTGGCTGGTTGGCGAGCCCGATGTCGTGCAGTCGGAGATCGGGCTGTCCACCGCCACGCCGAGCCCCGGCGAGCTGGGCGCCGCCGTCGAGATCATCAGCCTGGTGCTCGGCACCGGGCTGTCGGTCGGGCAGCTGCTGCTGGCCGTGTCCAACTGGCGGCGCACCCGGCCCGTCGCCCCGGCGGTCGTGCTGACCCGGATCGACCCCGACGGCGTGTCGGTGCGCATCGAGTCGTCCGACCCGGCCGCCGTCGCCGCCGCGGCGCGCGCGCTCGACGGCTGAGCGGTGCCGGACCTGTCGGACCCGCGCGCGTCGCGGGCGGTGCTCGTGGGCGGATCGCGGTATGCGTCGCTGCCCGAGGTACCGGCGATCACCCGCAATCTCAACGGGCTCGCCGGTGTCCTGCAGGACCCGAGCCTGTGGGGGCTGGCGCCGGAGCACTGCGCGGTGCTGGCCGACCCCGACGACTCCCGGGAGGTCAGCCGGGTGCTGCGGCGCGCCGCCGACGAGACGGCGCCGGAGGGGATGCTCGTCGTCTACTACGCCGGGCACGGCCTGGTCGACCCGGTCGACGGCAGCCTGGTGCTGGGGCTGCGGGACACGGATCCCGCGGTACCGTATGAGGCCGGTCTGCCCTTCGAACACATCCGCCGGGCGGTGGCCGGCAGCCGGGCCCGCCGCCGGCTGGTGATCCTCGATTGCTGCTACGCCGGGCGCGCCGCCGGCCACCTCGCCGCCGGCGAGTCCGGCACCCAGGCCGTCGCCGACCAGGCCGGCACCGACGAGACCTGCCTGCTCGTCTCGGCGCCGCGCAACCGCACCGCGCAGGCCCCGCCCGGCGAGCCCTACACAGCGTTCACCGGCGAGCTGCTGCGCGTGCTGCGCGGCGGCAAGCCGGACGCGCCCGCCGTGCTCGACGTGCGCACCGTCTGGCGGGAGGTCACGCTGCGGCTGCGCGAGCGCGGCTTCGAGCTGCCCGAGCTGCGCTCCGCCGGCGACGAACTGCCGCTGGTGCACAACGCCGCCCGCCACCACCGCGACCTCGTCGGGCGGATCGTGGTCGCCACCGCCGCCGTCGAGGACCGCGACCTGCGCCAGGCCGCGGTGCTCATCCTGCGCCACGAGCGCGGCCGCGGCGCCGTCGGCGTGCGGATCAACCGGCCCACCGCCGACCCGCTGCCGGCCGACATCCCGCAGGGCTGGCGGCGGCTGCTGACCACGCCGGCGGTGCTGTTCGACGCGGGTCCGCTGAGCCGGTACGAGGGCTTCATCGCCGTCGCCCGGCTGCGCCCCGACGTCGAGCCGCCGCTGCGCTTCCGCGCCGTGCGCGACCGGCTCGGCGTGATCGCCCTGTCCGCCGACCCCGCGCCGCTGGCCCCGGTGATCGCCGGGCTGCGGCTGTTCTCCGGGTACATCGGCTGGGGCCCCGACCAGCTCGAGGCCGACATCGACGGCGGCCTGCTGCTGCTCAGCGACGCACCGGAGCGCGAGGCGCTGTCCAGCCGCCCGCGCGACCTGTGGACCACCCTGCACGCCCGGGCGGAAGGAGACTAGGTGGAGGGCCGCCTCATCGACGAGATCGTCTCCGCCATCCGGCACGGCGGGACGGTCACCCTCATCCTCGGCGCCGGGATGACCATGCCGGCCGTGCCCGGCCTCGACGAGCTGATCGAGCTCGCGGAGCGCTACGCGGCCGGGCTCGGCGACGACGGGGAGCTCACCCAGGCGCTGCACCAGGCCCGCGCCGCCCTCGGGCCGCACGCGCTGCCCATCGAGGTGTACCTCGCGTACCGGCGCGTCTTCACCGCCCGCCGCTCCCCCGGCGAGTTCGACGTCGTGGCGCAGCAGGCGGTCCTGGCCGGCTACCGGGCGCCGGACCTGGCCTCGTCCCCGCTCGCCACGCACGGCATCTGGCAGCGGGTCGACCTGCGCCTCGGCGAACGCGTCGAGAACAGCCTGGACTGGTGGGAGCTGCCGGCCGGGGTACGCGCCGTCGGCCGCCTGCTCGCCGGGCGCCCCGACGAGTTCGGCAACGGCCTGCTCACCACGAACTTCGACCCGCTCTTCGAGGTCGCGGTCCGCCACACCGGCCGCCAGGCGGTCAGCATCCCGGTCACCCCCGACGGCCGGCCCGACCGCCGCCCCGAGGGCGAGGGCGCGGTGCAGGTGTTCCACCTCCACGGCTTCTGGCGCCCGGTGAGCGAGGAGACGCGCTCGCCGCTGCTGCACGACCCGGCGCCGGACGCCACCGCGCCCGAGACCACCTCGCGGGCCCTCGCCGAGCTCATCGGGGGCGACGTGGTGCTCGTCGTGGGGTACAGCGGCTGGGACGACGTCGTCACCGGCGCCCTGCGCGCGGTCGGCGCGTCCCGCCCGGTCCGCGTGCTGTGGGCGCTGCACGACGCCGCCCCGCTGCGCCTGCCCGAGCGCCTCGAGGGCCTCGTCACCTTCTTCACCGACATCGACGGCGACCGCCTGTTCACCGCCCTCGCCGACCGCCTCGAGGTCCCCGCCGCCGGCCCGCGGGTCGACCCCCGACGGCGCGTGCGGCACCTCGAATGGGAGCGCGAGCTGTTCTCGCAGCCCGGCAACACCGCCCCGGAAGGTGTACTCCCCCTGCTGCGCCAGCTGGAGCGCCGCTACGGCTGGGGCGTGGACTGGGCCGGCGAGCCGCAGCGCCCGCGCGTGCTCTTCTGGCCGGTCCGCCTGCGCGCCCGCGCCTCACTCATCAACGCCGTGCAGTCCCTCACCGCGGCCGCCCTCTCCGCCCGCAGCGTGCGCGTCATCATCTGCCTCGACGACTTCGGCGTCACCGGCCGCGACGAGCTGGCCGCCGCCTTCGCCGACGACCTGCGCCGCTGGATGCGCCGCGTCCACCCGTCCGCCGACCCGCAGGTGGTCTCCCTGCAGGACTACGTGGCCAACGCGCCGGCCCGCAGCGCGGAGTCCCTGCTGCGCCCGACCGACCCGTGGTCCGTGGCGCGCATCTTCTACGGCGAGCGCAACCCGTCGCTGTACAGCGTCCTGGCCGCGATCAAGGTCGTCCCGCACCTCGCCCTGCACGACATGGAGCGCAACGCCGGCGCGATCGTGCAGACGTTGCTGAGCAAGGACGCCAACCGCCTGCTCACCCCGCTGACCACCTGGTCCTACCTGCACCACCTGCTGGAGACCGAGCCGGCGGCCGAGGTGATGGCCTACGCCGGCAGCGACGAGCGCCTGCTGTGGGAGCAGTTCCGCGAGCACTTCGGCCTGGGCGGCACGCTGCTCTACAACCCGTACATCAAGCACCTCACCAACGAGTCCCGCATGGTCCGCTGGACGAGCCCGGCGGAGCTGCGCGCCTACCTGACGTCGACGCGTTCCCTGCCCGGGTGGGGCGAGGAGGGCGGCTACGTCCACTGGCTGGTCCAGAACGCCTTCCTGATGCCCCGGTACCTGACGGGGTCGGACTTCCCGGAGGCGGGCGGCTACCGGTTGGACTCTTGGGCGGCTTTCGCGGCAGCACTGGACAGCGGCGCCCCCGTCCTGGACCTGCTGGCCGAGGACATCTCAGCGTTCTACCTGCCGTAGCCCCCCGTGGCGCTGTTTTTTCGCCTGACAGGGGATAAATCCGACAAGTCGTGGCGCGGAGCGCCCGACTTGTCGGAAAGTGTGCGGTGGGTGTAAAGAGGGGGCGTGATGGCTTCGGCACGTTCGGTGGGTCGCCGGGGTGGCCGCCGACAGGTAGCGTTTGCGGTATGAGCGTGGGGGTCCTGTCGACGAGCGGCATCGACCGCTGCGTGGCGCTCCTGGGCGAAGACCTGACCGCCTACATCGCCGGCGCCGCATCCGTGACCGAGTTCCACCGCTGGCGGGCCGACCGCGGGCGGGTCGCGGAGATGGGTGGGAGGCTGCGCGGGGCCGTCGAGGTCGCCGACGCGTTCGCGCGGGCCAACCGGCTCGGGGCCGCGGCCGGGTGGCTGCGCGAGGTCGGGGCGGCCGGGATGGCGGGGCGGTCGCCGGCGCGGATGCTGCGCGAGGCCACCGAGGACACCGTCAAGAGGGTGCTCGACGCCGCCGAGCGGTTCACGCGGCGCGCCCGTTCGTAGCCGAACGACGGGATCACGTTCATCCGGGTGTCATACCCCGCAACCGTGGGTGTCGGGCGCAGGATGTATATGTAGCTCCAACAGACATCCGAAGGACGCGCCGTGCCTGACACGCTGCTCCTGCAACGCCTTGACATCGGTGGAGTCATCGACCGGCTGGCCGCGGACGTGCGGGCCGGGCGGCTGCCTGCGGGCATGCCCTACCGGCACGTCAACGGGTTCACCAAGATCGTGGCGGCGGAGTACCCGGACGGGAGCCGGCTCACGCTGCACTACTGGCCGGCGGGCCCGCTCGGCGGGGAGCACGTGTCGCGGCCGCACGATCATCGGTTTCCGTTCCGCTCGGTGCTGCTCGGCGGGCGGCAGCACTTCGTCGAGCTCGAGGAGGGCGAAGGCCGGGCCGCGAACTGGCGGCGGTTCAGCTACCGGCCCTACGCGGGCGGGCGCATCGCCCATGTCGCCTATTCCGGAACCGTCGCGCTCGACCCGATGCGCGTCGTCGAGCGGGCGCCCCTGCAAGGGCAGTACGTCACAACGTCCACGATCGTGCACCAGGCCGTCACCGACCGGCGGCAGGCGTGCGCCACACTGGTGCTGCGCGGGCCGCGGGAACGGCTCCGGTCACGGGTGTACTACCGGCCCGACGAGCCACCGCCGCGGGGCGGGCTGCAGCTCGGGCGCCGCCTCGACCGCGCCGAGGTGGTGCGCCAGCTCGAGGACATAGCGGCCATGATCGCCTGAAGAGCCACGAGGAGGCGCGAGGCAACGTGCTGTCGCCGCGGTTCGAGGAGGCGCTCGCGTTCGCGGCGCGGCAGCACGGCGCGCAGACCAGGCACAACACCGGCACGCCCTACGTGTCGCACCTGCTGGCGACGTGCGCGATCGTGCTCGAGGAGGGCGGCGGCGAGACGGCCGCGATCGGGGCGCTGCTGCACGACGTGCTCGAGGACCAGCCGACCGGGCGCGGGGCGCTGCGCGACGCGTTCGGCGAGGACGTGTACCGCATCGTGCACGACTGCACCGACGCCGACTCCGTGCAGCGGCGGCAGCTGACCTGGTTGGAGCGCAAGCGCGAGCACCTCGGGCGGATGAGCACCGAGGCCGGCGCCGAGTCGCTGCTGGTCATCGCCGCCGACAAGGTGTGCAGCCTGCAGTCCCTTGTGGACGACCTGCACCGGTTCGGGCCCTCGCTGTTCGAACGCTCGGTGCGCAGTGCCGATGAGCTGCTGTGGAACTACCGCGGGGTGCTCGGCGTCGTGGAAAGCCGGCTGGGCGAGCGCCCGGTGGTGGTACGACTGCGGCGGCTCGTGACCGAGTTCCAGGCGCTCACCGTCCAACAACAAGACCGGTGAACGGCGCTCGCCGTCCAACCAGAAGACCGACCGGAAGACCGGCCGGAAGGCCGGTGAGCGGCGCTTGCCGTCGACCCATGGCGGTGACAAGATCAGCCGGTGCGGCTTGACCTTTCGGCGCTTTCGTCGTCCTTCCGCGGCTCGCTGATCACCCCCTACGACCCCGACTACGAGGGCGCGCGCGTGCTGTTCAACACCCGCGTGCGCACCCGGCCGGCGCTCATCGCGCGCTGCGCCGACGCCGGCGACGTGGCCGCGGCGATCCGGTTCGCCCGCGAGCAGGAGCTGCCGCTGTCGGTGCGCGGCGGCGGGCACCACGCCAGCGGGCTGTCCCTTGTGGAGGGTGGCGTCGTCGTCGACGTCGGCGGCATGCGCGACGTCGTGTTCGATCCGGCCAGCGGTACCGCAACAGTCGGCCCCGGCATCGGCTGGCGCGACGTCGACCGGGTGACCTACGCGGAGCACTCCTTCACCGGGCCCGACGGGCTGGAGTACGGGCTGGCCGGGCCCGGCGGCGAGTGCCCGACGGTGAGCAACGCCGGCTACACGCTCGGCGGCGGCTACGGCCCGCTCGGGCGCACGTTCGGCCTCGGCTGCGACCACCTGCTCGCCGCCGAGATGGTCGACGCCGACGGACGGCTGCTGCGCGCGAGCGAGACCGAGCACCCGGACCTGTTCTGGGCCCTGCGCGGCGCCGGCGGGGCCGGGTTCGGGGTGGTGACGAGCCTGACGTACCGGCTCAACCCGCTGCCGAAGACGGTCGTGGGCGGCGTCATCGCCTGGCCGTTCGAGCGGGCCCGCGAGATCTTCCGCGCCTACCGCGACCTCTACGCGAACCGCGCCGACGACCGGCTCGCGCTCTGCCTCCTGCTCACCACCGAGCCCTACCCCGACGGCGAGCCGGTCATCGCCATGTACGGCATGTACGTCGGCCCGCCCGCCGAGGCGCACGAGGCGTTCGCGCCCATCCACGCGCTCGGCGAGCCGCTGTTCAGCTCGATCGGCGAGACCAGCTACCTCGACATGATGACGGTCATGGGCGAGGAGATCGTGTACGGCCTGCAGTCGAAGTGGCTCGGCGGGTACTTCACGCAGACCGGCTTCGACGAGGACGCCTTCGACGTCATGGCCGAGCGCTTCGAGCGGTCCCCGTCCGGCTACTCAATGGTGCGCTTCGACCTGCTCGCCGGCGGCGCGATCGCCCGCGTGCCGGCCGACGCGACGGCGTTCGCGCACCGCTCGGCCCTGCACTACGTGTCGATCATCGCGCAGTGGCCGGGCGACGAGGAGTCGGCCGCCAACGTGGCGTGGGTCGACGACTTCGCCGCGGCGCTGCGCCCGCACCTGACCGGCGAGGTCTACCAGAACTACGCCGACCGGGACCTCGCCGACTGGCCGGCCGCGTACTACGGCGCGAACTATCCGCGCCTGCAGCGGATCAAGCAGGAGTACGACCCGTCCGACGTCTTCCACACGCCGCAGTCGATCAGGCTGCCATAACGGCCCCAATGCATTGCCGCGATTGAATGTTTTCGGCCCATTCGGCGTGCGCGTAGGGTCACGGACAGGGCCGGGAAGCCTGGCGCCGCAAGGGTTCGAGCACCTGTCAAGTTAATTGAAATAGTGGGCGTTGACTTCCGCGCGGGCCAGGAGCGATGCTTCAGGCGGCAACCCGATTCGGTGCGATGAATGGGCGGCCGACGCCGTTGCCGTGCATTCAAATGCGCGGCCGGCAAACGTCTTCCGGAGCCCGGCAGTCGGGCGTGCACGGACTTGTCCGGGCGCGGTTCGGACCGGCCGCCGGGCCCCGGAGACGCACACGCACCGCGCAGGCGCGGAACGCCGCGCTCCCTCGAGCGGCGGACCACTCCGTGTAGGGCACGGACGACGGGCGGCCCAAGTGAGTTCGGGCCCGCGGGCCGCCCGCCGAGCCCCCCGTTACAGCAGCCCGAGCGCCGTCGCGGTGATGCGCCCGATGACCGGCGCCTGGCCCTCCGCCTTCGCGTCGGTCGCGTTCACCGAGTAGATGACCCGCGACGAGGCGTCGGCGGTGCCGGCGATCGCGGCGCTGTAGCCGTAGCGCGCGCCCGACTTACCCCAGATCACCCGGCCGCCCGGCAGCTCGATGAGGCGGGTCAGGCCCGCGCTGTAGGTCGCCGGGTCGCCGGTCGCGAAGTCCGGCACCGACGGCACCGCGAACAGCTCGCGCTGCTGTGCCGGGGGCAGCAGGCGGCCCTGGAAGAGCGCCCGCATGAACGCGTCCAGGTCGGCCAGCGACGAGATCATGTCCCCGGCGGCCGGGGTCGAGGACTGGTTCCACAGCGTGACGTCGGCCAGGGTGCCGTCGGGCAGCCGCTGGTAGCCGCGGGCGTGCGGGCCGTGGATCGCCGGATCGTCGCCGGGGACCAGCGTGTCGCGCAGGCCGAGTGGGCGCACGATGCGGCGGTGGATCTGCTCGGCGTACGACGAGCCGGTGACCCGGCGGATCAGCACCGCGGCAACGATGTACCCCATGTTCGTGTAGTGCTGGAACCTGCCCGGCTCGAACTCCCGGTCGCCGGCCAGCGCCAGGCGCACCAGCTGTTCGGGGGTGTAACGCTCGAAGCGGTGCGCGATCTGCCACTCGATGCCGTCGGGCCAGTCGGGGCTGGGCAGCCCGGTGCGGTGGTCGAGCAGGTGGCGGACCGTCACGCCGGCGTACGGCGACGTCAGCAGGCCCGGCAGGTAGCGGGCCAGCGGGGCGTCGAGGTGCAGGCGGCCCTCGGCGGCCAGCTGCAGCACCACCGTGGCCGTGAACGCCTTCGTGACGCTGCCGATGCGGAAGCGGGCGCCCGCCGGGACCGGCGCGCCGGTGCGCACGTCCGCGACGCCGGAGCGGCCCTCCCACGCAAGGCCCTCCCGGGCCAGGCGGACCTGGGCGGCGGTCGCCGTCGGCTCGGGCAGGCCGGCGATCGCGTCGCGCATCGGCGCGTACCAGTCGGGGACGGCCGCCGACGCGGGGGACGCCGCCCCCGTGGCGAGGGCGGCGCCGCCGAGTGCGGCGAGGGACAGCAGGGTGCGGCGAGGCAAGGTCGTCATACGGCCGAGCCTCGCAGCGCACCCGCAGCACATACATCGGGGATGATCCCCTGAGAAAACCCTCAGCAACGACCCTCAGTCGCGCAGGGAGCGGCCCGTCTTCGTGAGGAACACGTCGTCCAGCGTCGGGCGGTGCAGCTCGATCGTGGACAGCGCGATCCCGGCGCCCTCGAGCGTCCGCATGATCTGCGGGATCGCCGTGTCGCCGGACTCGACGGTGAGGCGCAGCTCGCCGTCGTCGCGCGCCTCGACGCCGCGGGCGAACGGCTGGTCCTTGAGCACCTCGGCCGCCTTCTCCGACAGCTCGCCGACGCCGACGGTCACCACGTCGCCGGAGATCTCGCGCTTGAGCGCCTCCGGGGTGCCCTCGGCGACGATCTCGCCGTGGTCGATGATGGCGATGCGGTCGCACAGCGCGTCGGCCTCGTCGAGGTAGTGCGTGGTGATGAAGACCGTCATGCCGTCGGCGCGCAGCCGGCGGACCTCGTCCCACATGTGTGCGCGGCTCTGCGGGTCCAGTCCCGTCGTGGGCTCGTCGAGGAACAGCACCTGCGGGCGGTGGATGACGCCCAGGGCGATGTCGAGGCGGCGGCGCTGGCCGCCGGAGTACGTCTTGCACTTGCGGTCGGCGAAGTCGCTCAGCTCGAACGCGACGATGACCTCCTCGGCCCGCTGCGCGGCCTCGGTGCGGCCCATGCCGTACATGCGGGCCTGCAGCACCAGCTCCTCGCGGGCGCTGACGTCGTCGGTCGTGCCGCCGCCCTGCGCCACGAAGCCGATGCTGCGCCGCACCTGGGCCTGCTCGGTGCGCAGGTTCGCGCCGGCGATGGTGGCCTCGCCGTCGTCGGGCGGGATGAGCGTGGCGAGCATGCGCAGCGTCGTGGTCTTGCCGGCGCCGTTCGGGCCGAGGAAGCCGAAGATCTCGCCCTCGGCGACGTCCAGGTCGATGCCCTTGACCGCGTCGACGCTGGTGGTCTGCCGCTTCTGCCGGGTCTTGTAGGACTTCTTGAGCCCCTTGGTCTTAATCATCGAGAGTCCCCTAACCTACTTGACCGAGCGCGCGAAGAGGCTGGCCGACCACGCGACCGCGGCGACGACGAGCGCGCCGCAGATCACGAGGCTGCCCCAGACGTGCGTGTCGCCGGGGTGGCCGGCATAAAGGGCCCGCATGCCCGTGACGGCCCAGTTGAACGGGTTGTAGTCGGCGATGGTGCGCAGCCACAGCGGCGCGAGCGCCAGCGGCAGCAGCGTGCCCGACAGCAGCATCAGCGGCTGCGCGAGGTTGTTGATGACCTGGCCGAGCACGTTGGGGTTGTTCACCTTGATGGCGATGCCGTAGGAGATCGCCGCCGAGGCGAGGCTGATCAGGGCCAGGATCGCGTAGCCGAGCAGGATGTTGCCGATGTTCGTGATGAGCCCGAACGGCAGCGACAGCACGGTGATGAGGATCGACTGGACGATGACCGTCACCACGTCGCGCAGCGCCCGGCCCAGCAGCAGGGCGACCCGGCTGACGGTGGTGACCCGGGAGCGCTCGATGACGCCGTTGGCGAGGTCGCCGAGCAGGCCGAAGCCGACGTACAGCCCGCCGCCGATCGCCAGCGCCACCAGCATGCCCGGCACGTAGACGCGGTAGGCGTCGATCATCGACGTGGTGCCCATCGTCTGCAGGGCCGGCTTGAGCAGCGGGGCGAACAGGATGAGGTACACCACCGGCTGCGCGATGCCGAGGAAGATCCACAGCGGCGAGCGGACCATGAGCAGGATGTGGCGCTGGAAGATGAGCCACGTGTCGCGCAGAACTTTCACGGAAATCGCCTCAATCGTTGTGGTGTGCCTCGAGGATGAGCGCCGCGGCCTCGGCTCCCCCGCCGGCCAGCAGCCGGTCGCCCTCGGCGCGGGCGGCCGCGGCGTAGGCCGGGTCGTCGAGCAGGCGCAGCAGGCCGGCCCGCAGCCCGTCCGGCCGGACGTGGTCGAAGGAGACCCGCAGCCCGGCTCCGGAGCGGCGGACCGCCTCGGCGTTGAGCGCCTGATCGCCCTTGATCGGCGCGACGATGAGCGGGACGCCGTGCACCAGCGCCTCGGAGACGGTGTTGAGCCCGCCGTGCGAGACGACGGCGTCCAAGTGCGGCATGAGGTCCAGCACCGGCGCGCGGCGGCGCACGAGCACGTGCCCGGCGGGCTCGGCGAGGGTCCGGTCCGGCGCGATGACGACGGCCTGCAGCCGGTCGCCGAGCGGCGCGAGGGCCTCGTCGACGCGCTGGTAGAAGTCCTTGGCGATGTCCATCGACAGGGTGCCCATGGTGACGAGCACGTGGCGGCGGCCGGGGTCGAGCCAGTCGAACGGGAAGTCCGGGTCGGGCGTGCGGCCGGCCAGCGACGGGCCGACGAGGTCCACATTGGACGGCAGGTGTTCCGGGTCCCCGGCCAGCGCACCGGCGGTGAACGCGATGACGCCGTGCGGTGAGAAGCGCAGGTCGTGCGGCGGCTCGCCGGGGCGGCCGGCGGCGCTCCACGCGGCGGCCATCTGCCCGGCGATCCAGGCCTCGACGCGGGGCAGCCCGCGGCGGAACGGGCGGGTGAGCTCCATGGTGGTCGGCGCGACGGAGACCCAGTGCAGCCCGTGCGCGTGCGCGGCGATGGCGCCGGCGATCGCGTGCTGGTCCACCACCATGACGTCCGGCGCGAACTCGGCGATCGCCGCCTCGATGCCCTTCCGGGTGGTGCGCGCGTGGGGGACGATGTAGCCCTCCCAGCGCGAGCGGGTCGCGTCGAGGCCGCGCTCGGCCTGCCCGCGGTGCGCCCGCAGCGGGATCGGGTGGATGCGCGCCTGCGGCCCGACGATCGGGCGCAGGAACGACTCCGAGCCGGCCCACAGCACCTCGTGGCCGCGGCGCAGCAGGGCCGCGGCGAGCGCCGCCATCGGGTTGACGTGGCCCGTCAGCGGCAGGCAGACGAACAGGAACCTCGTCACGCCGCACCGTCCACATAGGACGCGACGTCCGCGATGCTCAGCCGCAGCAGGGCCTCGAGCTCGAGGCCGGCGACGAACCCGGCGAGGTCGACCGCCGGGCCGAAGTGGGCGGCCAGCCGCTCGCCGAGCGCGGCCACCTCGAGGCTGTCCAGGAACAGGTCGCCGTCCAGCCGGGTCGCCGGGCCGAGGCCGGCCAGCCACTCGGCGTTCTCGCCGGTGACCTCGCGCAGCAGCTCGGCGACGACCGACTGCGTCGGCGTCGGCACGTCAGCCCCCGGCCGGTAACGACCCGGGCTTGACCGCCCGCACCGCGCCGTAGGTCATCGCGCCGGTGCTGAAGCCCTTGAGCATCAGCGGGCCGGCGTAGAAGAAGCCGAGCACGTCCACGCCGCGGTCGCGGGCCAGGTCGCGCATCATGGCGCGGCCGTTCTCCAGCTCCCGCACCTGCGCGAAGGTCGGCTCCCACGAGTTGGCGACGTTCACGCTCCAGTCCACAATGGACACCTCACCGAAGCCGGCCGCGCGGGCCAGCCGCTCGTGCTCCTCCAGCGAGGAGAAGCTCGGCATCACCTGGTGGCGCAGGATCTGGTCCACGACGCGGTGCTCCTCGGCGCTGAGCTCGCCGTCGCGCACCGACCAGGTGGCGATGGCCAGCACGCCGCCGGGCCGCAGCAGCCGCGCCGCCTCGGCGAAGAACGCGACGCGGTCGGCGATGTGCATGAGGCTCTCCACGGCCCACAGCGCGTCGAAGGACGCGTCCGGGTAGCCGTTGTCGAGCGCGTCGCGCTGGTGGAAGCGGGCCCGGGCGCCGAGGCCGGCCGCGGTCGCCTTCTCGTTGGCCCGAGCGGCCTGCGCGGCGCTGAGCGTGACGCCCTCGACGGTGCAGCCGAGCGCGCCGGCCAGGTACAGCGCCGGGCCGCCGATGCCACAGCCGACGTCGAGAACCCTTGCGCCGTGCGGGATGCCGGCGAACGCGACGAGCTCGCGCACCAGCCGGTCGGTGGCGGCGTGGCGCTCCTCGTCGGTGCCCGGCCGCTCCCCGGCGTCCCAGAACCCGTGGTGGACGTGCTCGCCCCAGAGATCCTCGTAGAGGTCCAGCGTCGTGTCGTAATAGCGCTCGACCGCGGCGTTGAGCCCCGGGCCGGCGGGCGCGGACGGGTATGCAGAACCGGTATCGGCTTTCACAGGCGCGAATCTTTCGAATGGGCAGTACCGGAAAATCGAGGCGCACGCGTGGATACGCAGGTCGATACGCACCGGCCGCGGCCCGGCCATTGTATGAACGCCGCGCCGAAGGTTGTCAATGACCTGTGAAAGTTCCGGAACGCGCTCTCAGGGATCGGCACACACGAGTACCTCGACCACCCGGATACCTGGTCAGCCGGTATATCCACGGTTCCGGAACCTAACGGACGTTCATATTCTGGTTGCTGCCGGAACCGGTTACATCGACCCGGCCCGTCCGCGCCTGCGGCGATTGTCCGATTGTGCGGTCGCCGCATGTGGCCGACTCCCGCACTGACCTCGCCGTTCATCGAAATGCCGACCGTATCGATCCAAACGATTTTTCCCGGGAGGTGGTGTGACAGAACGGACATCCTGTCACATGCTCTGGTTGCCCACTCTTGTAAAACGTCTTCGATTGCGTAAGGTCTATGCCTAGTCGAGGTGCCTATTTCCTGCGTTCAGCAGCTGGGTACTTGAGTTCGGACAACGTTGACCGACCCAGGCGCCGCGTGCTCTCGACCTCTTCGCAGTGTGTCCATTCGGGGGTTGTACACGCTGATCGGCGGCCATTGTCGGCCGGCCCGGTCGGTGCGTACGACCCTGCGCGCGTTCGCCCCAGCGGGCCCTGGCGCGCCGGCACCGCCCTGAAACGGGCGGTCGCGGCGCCCCCGGCCCGCCGATGCGTCGCGCCGTTGCAAGGAAGGGGTTTTCGGTGACCGCACCGGCCCTCGACCCGGCCTGGGTCGACGAGGTGCTGCTGGCGGACGCCGCCGGCCGCGCCGGCGACGCCCCGGCGCTCGTCCTCGACGCCCCGGTGACCCGCGCGGAGCTGCGCCGCCTGGTCGAGCAGAAGCAGGCCGTGCTGGCCGCGGCCGGGATCGGGCACAACGGGCCCGGCGACTCGGTCGCGCTGTGCCTGGCGCCCTCGCTCGCGTTCGTCGCCAACCTGCTGGCCTGCTGGCGCCTCGGCGCGCGGGCCGCGCTGCTGGACCACCGCCTGACCCCCTTCGAGATCGACGCCGCGCTGCAGCGCCTGGCACCGCAGGCGGTCGTGTCCGCCAAGCACGCCACCGGCGGGCCGCTGCGCGGGTTCTCCGACGTGCAGGAGCGCGTCGCCACGTACCCTGGCCGCCCGGCCGACACCGCGCACGCTCTGGTGCAGCTCAGCTCCGGCTCGACCGGGCCGTCGAAGGTCATCGCGCGCACCGCCGCGAACCTGGTCGAGGAGCTCGAGCGCTACGTCGCCATCGGCGCGGGCGTGCCGCAGCCGGGCGAGCGCATCGTGTGCCTCGCCTCGATGGTCCACGTGCTCGGGCTGGTCGGAGGGCTGCTCTACGGCCTGCACGCCGGCGCGCAGCTGGTGCTGCCGCAGCGGATGACCGCCGACGGGATCCTCGCCGCGGTCGCCGCCGGCCCCGAGCCGACCACGCTGCTCGGCGTCCCCTTCCACATCGAGCTGCTGTCCTCCGGGCCCCGCCCGCCGCGCCTGCCCCAGCTGACCGGGATGACCACCGGCGGCGAGCTCGTGCGCGCCGAGGTGTACGAAACTTTCACGGACCGCTTCGGCGTGCGCCTGGGCAACATGTACGGCATGACCGAGGTCGGGGTCATCGCGACCGACCTCTTCGGCGAGCACCGCCCCGCCCTGACCCCGGCGCCCGGCCTGCGGGTGCGCGCCGACAACGGCGAGCTGCTGGTGTCGCTGGCTGAGTCGCCGTACCTCGGCCTGGTCGACCCCACCCGCTGGGCCGACGGCTGGCTGCACACCCGCGACGCCGGCAGCGTCGACGAGGCGACCGGCCGGTTCCGCGTGCAGGGCCGCAACGACTCGCAGGTCTCCGTCGGCGGGCTCAAGGTGGACCTCACCGAGGTCGAGCACACCCTGGCCGCCCTGCCCGGCGTGGCGGCCGCGGTCGTCACACACGACAAGGCGATCGAGGCCTACGTGATGCTGCGCGAGGACACCACCGCGGAGCAGGTGCAGGCGCTGCTGGCCGAGCGGCTGGCCGCGTTCAAGCGCCCCCGGGTGCTGCGCGTCGTCGAGCAGCTGCCCCGAACGGCCACCGGCAAGCTCGTCCGCGACCGCGCCCTGCTGGTCGCGGCGTCCGCAAAGGAAGGGAACGCCCAGCAATGAGCGACGAGACCACCAACGAGATCCGGCAGTTCTTACTGGACTCGCTGACCGAGATGAACTACAGCACCGACGACATCGACGACGACACCGCGCTCGGCCCGGCCGGCGCCGACCTCGAGTCGCTGTCGCTGGCCGAGCTCGCGGTGCGCGTCGAGGACCGCTTCGGGGTGCGCTTCGACGACGACGAGGCCGAGAAGCTCGCCGGCATGACGGTCGGGGAGTTCATCGCCGCCGTCGCCGAGCGCCGGGCCGCCGCGGCGACCGCGGGCAGCTGAGCGTGACCGCTGCACCCGGCCGGGACGAGATCGTCGCGATGCTGGCCACCTACGGGGACCGCCGGCCCGACGAGGTCGGCGATGGGATCGACTCGCTGGAGCTGGCGTGGCTCGTACACCAGCTCGAGCAGCACTACGGCACGGTCCTGGACCTGACCGACGAGGAGCTGGCGCGGATGTCCACCGTGGACGGCGCCGTCGCGGTCCTGGCCGGGCTGAAGGTCGAGACGGGCTCCCGGTGACGCCGTGACGACCAGGTCCGCCCCGGGCGTGCTGATCACCGGCGCGGCCGTGCTCAGCGCGTTCGGCCGGGGCATGGGTGCGCTCGCCGCCGGCCTCGATGCCGGCCGGCCCGCGTTCGCGCCCGTGCAACGCTTCGACGTGACCGGCCGGCGGGTCGGCGTCGCCGCCGCCATGCCGGGCGATCCGGACCTCGCCGCGGAGCTCGCGGCGCTGGTCGAGGAGGCCTGCGACGAGGCGAAGCTCAGCACGCCCGAGCGGGCCGGCGCCGCGCTGTTCCTCGCGGTGCACGGCGACCCGCGGCTGGCCCGGTCGGACCCGGCGGACCGGCGCCGCTTCGGCGGCACCGCGTTCGCCGCAGCGCTGGCCGGCGGCGCCGGGCTCGGCGCCGCCCGCGCCTACACCGCCGCCTGCGTGGCGGCGAGCACCGCGATCGCCGACGCGGCCGGGATCGTCGCCCGCGGCGAGGCCGACCGGGTCGTCGTCGCCGGCGGCTATCTCGTCGAGGCGGACCAGTTCGCCCTCTTCGACGCCGGCCGCGCGCTCGCCGCCGACGGCGCCGTTCGCCCGTTCAGCGCCGGGCGCCGCGGCCTGCTGCTCGGCGACGGCGCCGGTGCCGTGGTCGTGGAGTCCGCCGCGGCGGCCCGCGAGCGCGGCGTCGAGCCCCTCGCCGCGCTGGCCGGCTGGGGACGGGCCGGCGACGCGCACCACCCGTGCCAGCCGCACCCGCACGGCCGCGGCCTGGCCCGGGCGATCGCGGCCGCGCTGCGCCGGGCCGGCGTCGGGCCGGGCGAGGTCGGCTACGTCAACGCGCACGGCTCCGGCACCGAGCAGAGCGACGCCGCCGAGGCCGAGG
Organism: Dactylosporangium darangshiense; assembly: GCF_039537565.1. Lineage (NCBI taxonomy): Bacteria > Bacillati > Actinomycetota > Actinomycetes > Micromonosporales > Micromonosporaceae > Dactylosporangium > Dactylosporangium darangshiense. Next base: position 160,775 of record NZ_BAABAT010000012.1, on the reverse strand, counting down.
CGCTGCACGCGGCGCTGGGCGAGCACGCCGCCGCCGTGCCGGTGTCGTCCACCAAGGCCCTGCACGGCCAGGCCCTGGAGGCCTCCGGCGTGCTGGAGCTGGCGGTGACGCTGCACGCGCTGCGCGGCGGGCGCCTGCCGGTCAACGCCGGCTTCGTCGCGCCCGACGAGCGCTGCCCGCTCGACCTCGTGCTCGGCGGCGCCCGGGCGGCCTCACCCGCCTATGCGCTCACCCTGAACGCCGCGTTCGGCGGCGCCAACACCGCGCTGCTGCTGGGCGCACCGTCATGAGCGGTACGCAGCGAAGCGGAGTGGCCGCTCATCGTAAACACCGGTTCAGCTCATGCGGCGTACGGAGCGAAGCGGAGAATCCCGCATGAGCGGCTTAGGGTCACGCGCCACCGCCGCCGGGCTCGAGGTCCTGGCCGGGGCCACCTGGCCCGCGCACGGGGACGAAGCGGCGCCGCGCCTGGCCGGGTTCGTGCACTCTGACTTCAACCCCATCATCGCGGCCGTCGCCGGGCGCTGCCTCGCCGACCAGGCGGACGAGCCCGGGACCGGGATCGTGCTGGTCAGCGACCTCGGCGACGTCGACAGCGCCGCGCACGTCGCGCGGGCCGTCGACACCGGCGGCCGCGTCGGGCCGCTGTTCTTCTTCCAGTCGGTACCCAACGCCGTCCTCGGCCACGTCGCCGCCCGCCACGGGCTGCACGGCCCGGTCAGCTGCGTGTGCGACGCCGCCGCCGCGGTGGACGCCGCGCGCGGGCTGCTCGCCGACGGCGACGCGACGCGGGTCCTGCTCATCGAACTCGACCACGACGGGTCCGCCGCCACGGCGGCAGCGGTGCTCGTCGGGCACGGAGGCGCATCATGAACGCTCACGCGGCCGTCACCGGCATCGGGCTCGTCACGCCGGTCGGCGCGACCGGGGCCGAGGTCTTCGACGCGATGTGCGAGGGCCGCTCGGGGCTGTCCAGCCCGCCCGCCGACCACCCCCTGGCGGGATCGGTGGACGTCGCCGCGTTCGGGCCGCCGATCGACCCGCTGTCGGTGCTGCCGGGCCCCGACGCCCGCCTCGTCGACCGGTACATCGTGATGGCCCTGCGCGCCGCCGAGGACGCCCTCGCCGACGCCGGCATCGAGGCCGGCCGCGACGTCGACCCGTACCGCGTCGCGGTCATCGTGTCCGGCACCGGCGGCCTGGCCACCCTCGACGCGCAGGCCGTGCAGCGCGACAAGCGGGGCCGCGCCGGCGTCAGCCCGTACCTGCTGCCGGGGATGCTGCCGAACATGGGCGCGGCTCGCGTCGCGATGCGCCACGGCCTGCAGGGCTACAGCTCCTCCATCGGCACCGCCTGCGCGGCCGGCGCCCAGTCCATCGGCGAGGGCCTGCGCCTGCTGCGCTCCGGCGAGGCCGACGTCGTGGTGTGCGGGTGCAGCGAGGCGCCGCTGTTCCCGACCCTGGCCGACACGTTCGGCAACGCCCGCGCCCTGGCCCGCGGCTGGGCCGACCCGAGCCAGGCGAGCCGCCCGTTCGACCGGCGCCGCAACGGCCTGGTGCTCGGCGAGGGCGCCGGGGTGTTCGTCCTGGAGCGGCCCGAGCACGCCGCCGCCCGCGGCGCGACCCGCCACGCCGACCTGCTCGGCTGGGGCGCGACCAACGACGCGCACCACCCGACGACGCCCCGGCCGGACGGCTCGGCCGCGGCCGAGTGCATGCGCCGGGCCGTCGCCGACGCCGGCCTGACCCCGTCCGACATCGGCTACGTCAACGCGCACGGCACCTCGACGAAGCTCGGCGACGTCGCCGAGTCGCTCGCCATCCGCGCCGTGTTCGGCCCTGCCGGTCCCCCGGTCAGCTCCACCAAGGGCGTCACCGGGCACATGCTCGGCGCCTCCGGGGTGGCCGAGGCCGCGGTGACGGTGGAGGCGCTGCGCCGCGGGGTGCTGCCGCCGACGCACAACCTCGACGAGCCCGACCCGGCCTGCGACCTGGATCACCTGCGCACGCCCCGACCGGCGCCGGTGTCCTACGCCCTGTCGAACTCCTTCGGCTTCGGCGGGCACAACGTGAGCCTCGTCTTCGGGCCTCCGGCCTAGAACAGCAAGGCCTAGGAATCACAAACCCGAAAGGGAAGCAGGCACAACATGCAAATCCTCGACACGGACCACATCGAGCTGTACGTCGGCGACGCGCGCGCCGCCGCCGAGCAGCTGTGCGCCTCCTACGGCTTCCACGTCTACGGGCACGGCGGCCCGGAGACCGGCCTCGCCGGCCAGCGCAGCGTGCTGCTGGGCCAGCGCGACATCCGGGTGCTGCTCACCTCCGGCCTCAGCAGCGGGCACCGGGCCAGCCGCTACGCCGCGCAGCACGGCGACGGCGTCGCGATCGTCGCGTTCGGCTGCACCGACGCCGAGGCCGCCTTCGCCGCGGCCGTCGCCGGCGGCGCGGAACCGATCCAGGCGCCCCGGCGCATCGAGCACGGCGGCTCGGCCGTCGTGGTCGCGGAGGTGTCCGGCTTCGGCGACGTGACGCACCGGCTGGTGCAGCGCGAGGCCGGCGGCACGGGCACGGCGTTCCTGCCGGGGCTGCTGGACGAGTCGATGGCGCCGGACGCGCCGGTCGAGGCGGACCTGCTGCACGCGATCGACCACGCCGCCGTGTGCCTGCCGGCGGGCGAGCTCGACACGACCGTCGCCTACTACGAGCGGGCGTTCGGCTTCGAGATGATCTTCCAGGAGTACATCGAGGTCGGCGAGCAGGGCATGCAGTCCAAGGTGGTGCAGAGCCCGTCCGGCGGGGTGACCTTCACGCTCATCCAGCCCGACATCAGCCGCCGCGCCGGGCAGATCGACGACTTCCTCGCCTGGCACGAGGGCGCCGGTGTGCAGCACATCGCGTTGCGCACCCACGACATCGTCGCCGCCGTGCGGGCCCTCGGCGCGCGGGGCGTCGAATTCGCGCAGACCCCGGGCAGCTACTACGACATGCTCGCGGCGCGCCTCGGCGAGGTGGACGTGCCCGTTGCCGACCTGCGGCCGCTGGGCATCCTCGTCGACCGCGACCACTGGGGTCAGATGTACCAGATCTTCGCGAAGTCGACGCACATCCGGCGCACGTACTTCAACGAGCTCATCGACCGCCACGGCGCGCGGACGTTCGGCACGAGCAACATCCCCGCGCTGTACGCGGCGAAGGAGCGCGAGCTGGCGGCGGTGCGCGACATCACGCTCTCGGAAGGAACAGCACTGTGACCATCTCGGTGACCGAGGAGTTCGCCCTGTCGGAGGAGGAGCGCGCGCTGCTGCCCACCGACGAGGAGGTGGAGCGGTACGCGCGCGACGGGTGGTACCTCACCCGGAAGCTCTTCACCGACGAGGAGGTCGACGAGCTGACCGCGGCCAGCGAGCGGTTCTACGCCGGCGAGCGTTCGAGGGCCTTACCCGTGCGCCCGCCGCGGCTGGCCTACTGGGAGCCGGCCGACGGCCCGGTGCAGCGGCACAACGACTACATCCACTACGAGAGCGACGGCATCGCGCGCATCCTGCGCAAGCCGATCCTCGGCGCGGTCGCGGCCCGCCTCGCGCGGGCGGCGGAGATCCGCATCTTCCAGTCCACGCTCATCTACAAGCCGCCGATCGCCGGCGAGCCGTCCAACCTGGTGCCGTGGCACTTCGACCGCCACTACTGGCAGTCCTGCAGCTCCGAGGACATGCTCACCGCGTTCATCCCGTTCCACGACTGCGGCGTGGAGATGGGCACGATCACGATGGTCGACGGCAGCCACCGCTGGGAGGAGATCGGCGCCGACGACTCCACGACGCGGCACTTCGCCGAGCGCGACAACAACGACCTGGAGCGGATGCTCGAGCGCAACGCGGCCTACAACCACGCCGAGGTCCGCAAGGTGCCCATGCTCATTCCCAAGGGGCACATGAGCTTCCACCACTGCCGCACGTACCACGGCAGCGGCGCCAATGTCAGCGGCCGCCCCCGCCGGGCGATCTCGTTCCACCTGCAGCCGGGTGCAAACGAGTACCGCGCCTTCCACCTCACCAACGGCGACGTCGTGACCTACAACCACGACGTGCTGGTCCGCCGTACCGATGACGGCCGACCGGACTATGCGGACCCAGAGTTCTGCCCGGTCCTGTGGCGGAACGCTTAGCAGTCAAGGAGCACACATGTCCCGCTACGACTGGGGCCGGCGCCACCCCGGCATCGACCGGCTCGAGGAGCTCATCGCGAGCGCGCGCACCGAGGTCGTCACCCATCCCATCTATGCGCGGCTGGACAGCCTGCCGGCCGTGCGCACGTTCCTCGAGCACCACGTCTTCGCCGTGTGGGACTTCATGTCGCTGCTCAAGTCGTTGCAGCGCAACCTCACGTGCGTCGAGGTGCCCTGGGTCCCGACCGGCCCGACCGGCAGCCGCCGGCTCATCAACGACATCGTGCTGGTCGAGGAGAGCGACGAGCTGCGCGGCGGCTTCATCAGCCACTTCGAGCTCTACCTCGAGGGCATGACCGAGGCCGGCGCCGACCGCAGCGTCATCGACGGCTTCATCGAGCTGCTGCGGGCCGGCACGCCGGTCCCGGCCGCGATGGAGCGGGCCGGCGTGCCGGCGGCGGCGGCCGAGTTCGTCGAGCTCACCTGGCACCTCATCGACACCGCGCCGATCCACTGCCAGGCCGCCGCGTTCGCCTTCGGCCGCGAGGACCTCATCCCGGACATGTTCCAGCAGGTCGTCAAGGTCAACGAGCAGGTCGGGCAGCTGGACACGTTCGTGGACTACCTGGCCCGGCACATCGAGGTCGACGGCGAGGAGCACACGCCGATGGCCATGCAGATGGTCACCGACCTGTGCGGCGACGACGAGACGAAGTGGGACGACTGCGCCGAGACCATCAACCTCGCGCTCGCGGCCCGGGCGCGGCTGTGGAGCGGCATCCTCGCCAAGATCGAAGCATCCGTCCTGACGGCTTAGGAGCTGGTACGTGACTGACGCCGCCGGACTGTATCGGACGGTCCGCCTCATCCGCCGCTTCGAGGAGCGGGCCATCGAGCTCGTCCGCGACGGCACGATCGTGGGCGGCATCCACCCGTACCTCGGGCAGGAGGCCATCGCCGCGGGGACCTGCGCCGCGCTGCGGCCCGGCGACGTCATCACCAGCACGCACCGCGGCCACGGCCACGTGCTGGCCAAGGGCGCCGACCCGGCCCGCATGATGGCCGAGCTCGCCGGCCGGGACACGGGCCTCAACCGGGGCCGCGGCGGCTCCATGCACGCCGCCGACTTCTCCCTGGGCATCCTCGGCGCCAACGCGATCGTCGGCGCGGCCGTGCCGATCGCGACCGGCGCCGCGTGGGCGGCCCGCCGCGCCGGGCTGGACCGCGTCGCCGTCACCTACTTCGGCGACGGCGCGATCAGCCAGGGCGTGGTGCTGGAGGCGTTCAACCTGGCCGCGCTGTGGCGGCTCCCGGTCGTGTTCGTGTGCGAGAACAACGGCTTCGCCACGACCACCCGGTTCGCCGACGCGCAGGCCGGCACCGTCGCGGGCCGTGCGGCGGCCTTCGGCATCCCGGCGTCCACGGTGGACGGTTCGGATCCGCAAGTAGTACTCCACGAGGCGCGCACGGCCGTCGAACGCGCCCGGTCCGGGGGCGGGCCGTCCCTCGTGGAATGCCTGGCCTACCGGTTCGACGCCCACCACACCTGGGAGCACGCGGCCCGGCCGCGCTACCGCACCGACGAGGAGGTGGCCGCGGGCATGGCCCGGGACCCTGTGGAGATCCAGGGCGCGCGGCTCGCGCCGGACGAGCGCGAGCGCATCGACGCCGAGCTCGAGTCGCTGCTGGAGCTCGCCGTGCGCTTCGCGCGGCAGAGCCCGCACCCCGACCCGGCCGGCGCGCTCGAGCACCTCTACGCCGACGGCCTGCGGGCCCGGGCCGGGGTGTGAGCGATGCCGATCCTGTCCTACCTCAAGGCGCTCAACCGGGCCATCGCCGCGGAGATGGAGCGCGACCCCGCCGTGTGCGTGTTCGGCGAGGACGTGCGCGTCGCCGTGAGCAACGTGACCACCGGCCTGGTGAAGAAGTTCGGGCCCGAACGGGTCGTGGACATGCCGATCTCCGAGCAGGCGTTCACGAGCTTCGCCACCGGCGCGGCGCTGTCCGGGCAGCGGCCGCTGATCGAGTTCCAGATCCCGGCGCTGCTGTTCCTGGCCTTCGAGCAGATCGCCAACCAGGCGCACAAGTTCTCGCTCATGACTGGCGGGCAGGCGACGGTGCCGGTCACCTACCTGCTGCCCAGCTCCGGCTCGCGCGGCGGGTGGGCCGGGCAGCACTCCGACCACCCGTACAGCCTCTTCGCACACGTCGGGGTGAAGACCGTCGTGCCGTCGACCCCCGCCGATGCCTACGGCCTGCTGGTCTCGGCGATCCGCGACGACGACCCGGTCGTGGTGTTCGCGCCGGCCGGCGCCGTCGGGGTGCGCGCCGACGTCGACCTCGCCGCGCTCGAGCCCATACCGCTCGGCGTCGGCCGGGTGCACCGCCGCGGCGAGGACGTCACCGTGGTCGCGATCGGCCACCTCGTCCACGACGCGCTCGCCGTCGCCGAGGAGCTCGACGGCACCGTGTCCGTCGAGGTCTTCGACCCGCGGACGCTGCACCCCTTCGACTGGGCGGGCCTGGCCGCGTCATTGGAGCGCACCGGCCGCCTGGTCGTTGTCGACGACTCGAACCGCAGCTGCGGCATGGCCGGGGAGATCCTCGCCTCGGCCGCCGAGGGCATGCGCCTGGTCGCGCCGCCGCGGCGGGTCACCCGGCCCGACGGGGCCGTGCTGCCGTTCGCCCGCGAGCTCGACCTGGCGCTGCAACCGAGCCGGGCCCAGATCCGGGCCGCGATCGAGGACGTCGCGAAGCTCGACCTCGCGCTGCGGCCCGAGGCCCAGAACCGGGCCGCGATCGACGACGTCGCGAAGCTCGACCTCGCGCTGCGGCCCGAGGCCCAGAACCGGGCCGCGATCGACGACGTCGCGAAGCTCACCGAGACCTGACCAGGACCGAGACCGAGGAGACACCCATGGCGTCCACGAACATCCGCGCGGCGCTGGCCGCGGACCCGAGCGTCGGCGCGGGCAACGTGCTGCACAAGCTCATCGAGCACGGCGCGCCGCTGGACGGGCCCGGCATGGCCTTCGACACGCCCGTCGACGGCTTCCCGGCGTGGCACGGGCTGACGCTCGGCGAGCTGTACACCCGCGCCGCCGCCCGGGCCGCCTGGCTGCGCGCCGCCGGCATCGGCCGCCGCGACCCGGTCGCCGTCTACGTGAGCACCGCGGCCGACTGCTTCCTCAACTGGATGGGGCTCACCTGGCTCGGCGCGATCCCGGCGCTGATGAACCCGAACATCCCCGGCGAGATCGCCGCCGAGTACATCCGCAAGCTGCGCGGCGTCGCCCTGCTCACCGACGCCGAGCACCGCGAGCGCCTCGACGGGCAGGACCTCGGCGGCATCGCCGTGCACGACGTCGCCGAGACCGGCACCGGCGACCCGGCCTCGGCGCCGGTCGCGTTCCGCCACCACCCGGACGACCCGATCGCCATCACGCACTCCTCCGGCACCACCCGGATGCCGACCGCGGTCGTGCATTCGCACGCGAGCCTCTTCCACGCCACCCGCCGGATCCGGCTCAGCGGCCCGCGCGCGCAGGGCACCGAGCGCATCCTCAGCGCCCTGCCCGCGCCGCACGCGGCCGGCATCATGACCATCAACCACGCCCTGAGCAACCGCTCGGATTTGCTGTTCCTGTCGCGGCAGGACGACGGCGCCGCGGTGCTGTCGTCGATCGAGCGGTGGAAGCCCACCGGCGTGTTCGGCTTCGCGGTCACCTGGGCGGAGCTGGCCCGCTACGACCTCGACGCACACGAGCTGGAGTCGGTGTCGCTGTGGTTCAACACCGGCGACTGCGCGCACGAGCCGCACATCCGGCACCTGGTCAACGCCGGCAGCCGCAACGTGGTGACCCGCGAGGGCGTCACCCGGGTCAAGGGCAGCAGCTTCGTCGACGGGCTCGGCTCCACCGAGATGGGCCACTCCGCCTTCCACATCACGCACCGCAGCGATACCGAGCGCTACGGCCGCTGCGTCGGCGTGCCGCACGTCTTCGCCGACGTGGCGCTGCTGGACACCGAGACGGGCACCGAGGTGCCGGTCGGGCGGGTCGGGCACTTCGGGCTGAAGGCGCCGACCCTGGCGCCGGGCTACTGGAACGACCACGTCAACACCTACCGCAACCGGCTGGCCGGCTACTACCTCACCGGCGACCTGATGTACCGCGACGAGGAGGGCTACTACTACCACGTCGACCGGGCCGTGGACTCGATCGACCTCGGCGGCGGCGAGTGGCTCTACACCGCCATGTCGGAGGAGCGCATCCTGCGCGCCGTGCCGGACGTGCGCGACTGCACCGTGGTGTCGGCCCGCACCGCCGACGGCCGGGTCGTCACCGACGTGCTGCTGTCCCTGCACGCCGGGGCCGACCCGTCGTTCGACCACACCGAGGAGGTGCGCGGCGCGCTCACCCCGGCGGCCGGCGCGACGCTGCGGCGGGTCGTGGTCTTCCCCGACGACGACCTGGTGGTCGGCCCGACTGGCAAGGTGCGCAAGTTCCTCATGCGCCAGCGCCACCTCGCCGAGATGGCCAATGCCTGACGTGCAGGCGCCCGCGCCGCCCGCCGGCCCCGCCCTGCGCGTCCCGGTGCGCTTCGCCGGGACCGGGGCGGGGCTCGGCGAGCTGTCCTGGGGCCAGCGCGAGATCTGGCTGACGATCCTGCGGCAGCGCTCCTGGCTGCCGATCGGCGGCTGGTCGCGGCTGGCGCCGGGCACCACGGTCGCCGACGTGGCCGGCGAGCTGCGTTGGATCATGCGCCGGTACCCCACGATGCGCACCCGCCTGCGCTTCGCCGCTGACGGCAGGTCCGGGTCGGACCGCGCGAAGCTATCCGAACCAGACTTGCCGCCCGGCGAGGCGCTGCAGAGCGTCGCCGCCACCGGCACGATCGCGCTGGACGTCTACGACTGCCCCGACGACGCCGACCCGGAGGCGTTCGTCGTCGCCCTGGACGCCCGCGACCGGGCCCGCCCCTACGACTTCGTCGAGGAGTGGCCGGTGCGCATGGCCGTGGTCCGCCACCGCGGCGCGCCCACGCACCTGTCCACGGTGATGACGCATCTGGTCACCGACGGCCTCGGCGGCCGCATCTTCCTGGCCGAGGTCGCCGACCGGGCCGCCGCGCCGGCCGATACGGGGACCCCGCCGCTGGAGCAGGCACGATGGCAGGGCTCGCCGGCCGGGCAGCGGCAGAACGCCTCGGCGCTGCGGCACTGGGAGCGGACCCTGCGCCGGCAGCCCGCGCCGCCGGCGCCGTCCACGGTGGACGGTCCGCGCCACTACCGCGGCGAGCTGCGCGCCCGGGCGCTGCCGCTCGCGCTGCACGTACTGTCGGAGCGGGCCGACGCCGACTCCTCGCAGGTGCTCATGACCCTGCTGGCCCTGGCGTCCGCGACCGAGGACGCGCCGGCCGTGCTGCGGCCGATGGTGAGCAACCGCTTCCGTCGCGGCCTCGAGCGCGTCGTGGCGATGGTCGCGCAGCGCGGCATCTGCGCCGCCGACGTCGCCGGGGTGCCCTTCGCCGAGGCGCTGCGGCGGGTCGGCGCCGCCGCGATGGCCGCCTACAAGTACGCATACGTCGACCCCGCCGACGCCATAGCGCTCGCCGGGCGGCTCGGCGCCGACCCCGAGGCCGGGGTGTGGTTCAACGACCGGCGCGTGGCCACCCGGCAGGGCTTCGCCGGCGCGGTACCGACGGCGGACGACCTGCGGGCCGCGCCGGCCTCGGACTTCCGGTGGACGGTCGCGCAGGACGACCCGTTCGACCCGCTCAGCGTCGACGTGGACGACGCGGCCGGCGGCTTCCTGCTCACCGTCTTCACCGACGCGGGCCGGCTCGCCCCCGCCGGCGCCGAGGCGCTGGTGCGGCGCGTGGAGGCACTGGGTGTACAAGAGGCGATCCGGCTTTTGGAAAGTGAGCAGTCATGACCGCTTTGGCCGCCGTGGGCACGTTCGTGCCCGCCGACCGGGTGACCATCGAGTCGTACGCCGAGGCGTTCGACCTGACGCCGATGCAGGTGCGGGTGTTCCGCCGCTACCACAAGCTCGGCACGGCGGCGCGCTCCACCGAGTCGCTGGCCGGCCTGCTGGGCCTGGCCCTGGCCGACCTCGCGCTCACCGCCGAGCAGGCCGCGCGGGTGCGGTACGTGCTCTACGCGCGCACCTTCCCGGTTGTCGTGCCCTACCCGCACAACCCGCTGCACGACGCGCTCGCCGCCGCCGGGCTCGGCCACGCGCAGGCGTTCGCGGTCGGGCAGCAGGCGTGCGCGTCCGGGCTGCTGGCGATCGACCTCGCCGGGCGGCTGGTGCGGGCCGACGGCGACGGCGCCCTCGCCGTGGTGCTCACCGGCGAGAAGACGTTCACCGGCGAGGCCCGGTTCGTGGTGGAGACCTCGATGTTCGGCGAGGGCGCCGCGGCGTGCCTCGTCGCGGCGTCCGGCGACCGGGACCGGCTGCTGTCCTACGTGGTGCGGCTGCGCGGCGAGTTCGACGGCGACCACGACGAGGTGGCCTCGGAGTACCAGCGCATCTACCACGACGCGCTCGGCGAGGCGGTCACCGCCGCGGTCGCCAAGGCCGGGCTGGGCCTCGACGACGTCGCGGTGATCCTGCCGCACAACGTGAACGAGATGGCGTGGCAGCGCACCTGCAAGCGCATCGGGTATCCGCTCGACCGGGTGCTGCTCGAGCACGTCGCCGACTACGGCCACGTGTTCTGCGCCGACGCGTTCATCAACCACCGAACCGCGGTCGAGCGCGGGCTGCTGCGCCCCGGCGACCGCTACGTGATCGCCGCCGCGGGGGCGGGGCGCGGCGCCACGTTCTCCGCCATGGTCTTCGAGCACTGACACCGCTACTGCCGGAGGAACACCTTGTCCGACACCGCCACCGTCGATCCCGCGCTGCGCGAGCACGTCGTGGAGACGATCTGCGCCCTGCTACCCCGCGTGCTCAAGCGTGAGGTGCCCGACGCCTCGGAGAGCACCACGCTCATGGACGACCTCGGGATGAGCTCCACCACCGGCCTGGAGCTGGTGCTGGAGCTCGAGGACCGCCTCGAGCGCGAGATCAGCGTCGAGGACCTCGGCCGCGACGACTTCGAGACGGTCGGCACCCTCGCGGCCTACGTCGCCGGCAACCTCCTGGACGAGGAGTGACGGTGCCGTGGGGGCTGCGCCGCGCGGAGGCGCGGCGCTTCTCCGGCCCGGCCGAGCAGGCCGCCGACGCTGTGCACGCCGCACGGCTGGCGACCTACCTGAGCGACCTGCTCGAGCCCTACGGCGCCGCGCTCGCCGGTGACATGGGCGACGGGCACTCGTACGGCGAGATGGCCGCGGCGCTGCTGCCCGCCGAGCCGGTGGACGCCCTGGTGCTCGCCTACGACATCCCGGACATCGCGCCCGGGCGGGCGACGGCGACGTACCTGAGCCACCTGTGCCCGGGCGGGCCGATGGCGTTCGCGGTGTCGGACCAGGGCCGCGCGGGCGCGCACACGGCGCTGCGGCTGCTGCTGGACTACGCCCGCGGCGGCACGCACGAGCGTGGGCTGCTGATCGTGGCCGAGCAGGGTTCGCTGCCCTACGACCCGGGCGTGCCGGTCGAGGTGCCGGCCGCGCACTGCGCCGTCGCCGTGCACCTCGGACCGTCCACGTTGGAGGCCGCCGTGCCGCGGATCGTGCGCGGCGCCGGCCTCGCCGACGTGCCGGGGCTGCTCGGCGACGTCGGGCCGGCGACCGTGGTGCTCGGCGGGCACCTTGCCGGCGTGGACGTGAAGGCGGACGCCGTGGTGCTCGCCGACCCGGCGCAGCCGATGACGGGCGTCTGGGAGGCACTCGCAACGGTGGACGGGCCGGTGGTGCTCGCCGACTACGACCCGGCGCTGCGGTACCTGTGCATCAGTGCATTCGGATGACGAACGGTTCCGGGCCCGCGAGCGCGACCGCGGCCCGGAACCCGTCCGGGGCCGGCAGGTCGGCGACGGCATAGGCGACGCCGGCGTGCTCGACCGGCGGCGGCGGGTCGCCGGCCACGGGCAGGGCGAGGCCGCGGGTGAGCCGGTCGCCGGCCGCCTTCACCACGGCCTCCTTGCGCGCCCACAGCCGGGCGAACTCCCCCGGCCCGAGCGCCTCGACGAGGCCGGCCTCGGCGGGCGGGAACCAGCGGCGGGCCATCGCGGCGAAGTCCAGGCCGGGCACCAGGTCCTGCAGGTCGGCGCCGACGTCGCGGGCGTGCGCGACGGCGACGAGCGCATAGTCGCCGGCGTGCGACAGGTTGAACCGCAGCGGCTCGCCCTCGACGGCCGGCTTGCCGTTGGGGCCGCGGGTCCAGCGGGGCTCGGCGCCGCCCAGCCGCTCGCGCACGATCCGCTGCAGCGCGGCGTGCGCGGCGGCGAAGCGGCGGCGATCGCCGGGGTCGCGCAGCGCCGCACATCGGGCCCGCTCGCCGGCGGACAGCCACCGCTCGTCGAACGGCTCGCGGGCGTCGACCAGCCAGGCGTCGACGATCGCGCTCACCGCAGCAGCAGGCCCGCCAGGCGGCGCACGCCATCGTCGATGCGCTCCGGCTCGATGGCGCTGCACGACAGGCGGATGGCGCGCTCGCCGCCGCCGCCGATGTAGAAGAAGCGCATCGGGGTCCACAGCACGCCGTGCTCGCGGGCGGAGGTCTCCAGCAGCTCCTCGCTCGCGTCGGCCGGGACGTCGACGACGACGAAGAAGCCGCCGCTGGGGCTGTTCCAGCGCACCGGGGTGCCGGCGAAGTACCGCTGCAGCGACGACAGCAGCGTCGCCAGATTGTGCCGGTAGAACGCGATCTTCGCCTGGTTGGCGGTGCGCAGGCTGAACCCGGAGTCGATGAGCATGCCGCCGACGACGGCCTGCGACAGCGCCGAGGTGTTGACGGTCAGCATGCTCTTGACCGTGGACAGCTCCTCGGCGAGCAGGGTGTGCCGGCCGGCGGCGTCGACGACGGGCTGGTCGGCGACGAGGTAACCGACACGGGCGCCGGGGAAGTACGACTTGGCGAACGAGCCGAGGTAGATGACCCGCTGGTCGGCGTCGAGGGACTTGAGCGTCGGGCGGGGCTCGTCGTCGAGGCCGAACAGGCCGTAGGGGTCGTCCTCGAGGATCAGCAGGTCCTCCTGCGCCGCGGCGGCCAGCAGCGCGCGGCGCACGGGAACCGGCAGCGACACCCCGGACGGGTTGGCGAAGTTCGGCACGAGGTACAGCGCGCGCGGACGCTTGCCGCGGGCCCGGGCGGCGGCCGCGACCTCGCGGACCGTCTCGGGGCGCAGCCCGTCGTCGGACTCGGGCACGCCGACGACCTCGACGCCGAGGATGCGCGCGGCGCCGGTCAGCCCGACGTAGCAGGGCTCGGCGGCGAGCACGACGTCGTCGGGCCCGGCGCACAGGCCGCGCAGCGCGATGACCATCGCCTCCTGGCACCCGGTGGTGACCATGACCGCGGCCGCCGGGACCTGGATGTTCTCGTCGACGTCGAGCATGCGGGCGATGAGGTCGCCGATGTGGCCGTTGGTGCGGCCGTACTGCGTGAGTAGCGCCCGGCTGTGCGCCGGGCTCAGGCCGCGTTCGCGCAGGTGGGTGAGGTACACCTGGATGTGCTTGTCGATGTCGGTGACCGAGTGGAACTCGTCGAACGGGCGCCCGGCGGCCAGGGAGATCGCGGCCGGGAACCGCGAGGCGATCTCGTTGAGGAAGTTCATCGACGCCGAGACCGGGTCGACCACCGACACGTGCAGCTCGTCGCGTGACAGCGTCACCATCAGGCATCGCCTCCAGCCAGCGATGTCGGGCGCAGCGCGGTGCGGTCCAGGTCGGGCAGCGCCGCCCGCCCGGCCAGCACCATGGCGTGCGCCAGCTCCTCGGTCGCGGTGCGCAGCACCCCCGCGACGCCGTCGGCGCCGCCGGCGGCCAGCCCCCACAGCGGCGGGCGGCCCAGCAGCACCATCCGCGCGCCGAGCGCGAGCGCGGCCAGGGCGTCGGCGCCGCGGCGCACGCCGCCGTCGAAGAGCACCGGGCAGGCGCCGCCGACCGCGTCGGCGACCTCGGCGAGGGCGTCGAGGCTCGCGACGGCGCCGTCGAGCTGCCGGCCGCCGTGGTTGGACACCACGATCGCGTCGGCGCCGTGCGCGACGGCCAGCGCCGCGTCCTCGGCGGTCAGGATGCCCTTGAGCACCAGCGGCAGCCGGGTGCAGTCGCGCAGCCAGGCGAGGTCGGCCCAGCTCAGCGACGGGTCGAACGAGCCGGCGGTGTGCCGGGCGAGCGCGGAGCCGCCCTCGTCGCGGCGGTGGGCCTCGGCCATCACGGCGGGCTCGATGTTGACCGCGGCGACGTCGCCGCCGATCGCGAAGCCGTTGCGCATGTCCCGCCAGCGCCGGCCCATCCGGGGCACGTCGACGGTGAGCATGATCGCGCCGTAGCCGGACCGCTCGGCCCGCTCGGCGAGGTCGCGCATCACGTCGCGGCGCCGCAGCCAGTACAGCTGCAGCCACAGCCCGCTGGAGGCCGCCGCGGCGATGTCCTCGATCGTGCGGCTGGCGAACATGCCCACGACGAACAGCGCGCCGGCCCGGCCCGCGCCCCGCGCCGTGGCCACCTCGCCCTCAGCGTCGACGAGCCGGTGGTAGGCGGTCGGCGCGATCCCGATCGGGGTGGCGTAGGCCGTGCCGAACAGTGAGACGGTGGTGTCGGCATCCGGGACGCCGGCGAGCACGCGCGGGCGCAGCCGGACCCGGTCGAAGGCGCGCAGGTTGGCGGCGAGGGTGCGCTCGTCCTCGGCGCCGCCCTCGATGAAGTCCCACACGTCGGACCCGACGAGGCGTTGCGCGCTGCGGCGGTAGTCCGATGCGGTGAGGAGGGGAGTCCCGGTCTGCAGTTGTGTCACCGCCGGGCCCTCATAGGCGTTAGCCTATCGGTACCCCGCCCGCTCCCGCATGAGCCGAAAGGCCGACGTGGCACCGGAATATGCGTCGCAGCGACCCCGAGGCGCCGTGCTGGACGGCCATCCGTGGCGCCGCTTCGCCGTGCTCGGCGACAGCGTGGTGGAACAGCCGGGCGGGTTCGCCGACATCGTGCGCGACGAGCTCGCGGCCGCGGCGCGGGGCCTCGAGCACCGCAACCTGGGCCGGCGCAACCTGCGCGCGGCGGAGGTGCTCGCGGTGCAACTTTCACCCGCGCTCGCCTTCGCCCCCGACCTCGCGCTGGTCGTCTGCGGCGCAAACGACGCGATGCGGCCGGGCTACGAGGCCCGGGCCGGCGAGGTCGACGCCGCGATGGCCGCGATCGTGCGCCCGCTGCAGGCCGCCGGGGCCTGCGTGATCACGGTTTCCGTGTTCGTAATGCGGGAGTACCCCCGGATGCCGGCCTGGTTGGGGGCCGGTTTTGCCCGCCGCATGGCATGCTTGGCGGAGCGCACCAACGCTCTGGCCGCCGCCCTCGGCACGGTCCACGTCGACCTGTCCGAGCACCCCGCGATCGCCCGCGGGGACGTCCTCACCGGCGAGGACGGGCTGCACGGCAACGTGCACAGCCATAGGATCGCTGCAGCGGCCGTCCTCGAGCGGCTCGCCGCACTGCGATGGGCCGCACCGCCAGGGGGGAAGTGATCGATGCCGCTCGACCCGCAGGTCCAGGAAATGCGCGATCGCAAGGAGCGCGACGGGGTCGCCCCGCTCTACACGATGACCCTCGACGCGGCGCGGGCCGCCGACCTCGCCTCGATCCGGGCCGCCGGCGGCAGCCCCGAGAAGGTGCACGAGGTCACCGACCACTGGCTCGAGGGCCCCGGCGGCCGGCTGGCGCTGCGCGTCTACCGGCCCAACGCCGATCCCGGCCTGCCGGTGCTCATGTACTTCTTCGGCGGCGGCTGGGTCCTCGGCACGATCGACACCGCCGACGGCATCGCCCGCAGCCTGGCCAACGCCGCCGGCTGCATCGTGGCGGTGCCCGGCTACCGGCTCGCGCCCGAGCACCCGTTCCCGGCCGCGATCGAGGACTGCTGGGCCGCCACCGAGTGGGTCGTGGCGAACGCGGAGGCGCTCGGCGCCGACCCGTCCCGGATCGCGGTCGGCGGCGACAGCGCCGGCGGCAACCTCGCCGCCTCCCTGACCCTCATGGCCGCCGAGGCGGGCGGCCCCCGGCTCGCCGGCCAGCTGCTGGTCTACCCCAACACCGACCAGACCGCCGACGACGAGTCGATGCGCACCAACGACGACCCGTACCTGTTCAACCACCACTCGGTCGCCTGGTACCGCTCGCACTACTTCACCGACCCCGACGACGCCTACAACCCCCTCGCCTCCCCGCTGCAGGCGGAGTCCCTCGCCGGGCTGCCGCCCGCGCTGGTCATCACCGCCGAGTACGACCCGCTGCGCGACCAGGGCGAGCGCTACGCCGCCCGCCTCGCGCACGACGGCGTCCCGGTCGCCGCGACCCGCTACGAGGGCATGATCCACGGGTTCTTCGCCATGTCGGGCACCCTCGAGGCCGGCAAGGTCGCCCTCGCGCAGGCCGCCAAGCAGCTGCGGATCTGGTTCTTCGGGTGAGCCCGGCGCTCGCCGCCGTGTCCGAGGGCGTGCGGCTGTGCCGGCGCGCGGCGCCTCGGCTGACGTTGGTGGCGGTTGCGGTACCGCTGCTGCAGTCGGCCCTGCTCGGGGCCCAGCTGCTGGTCCTGCGCAACTTCGCCGGGGCGCTGCTGAGCGCGCCCGCCGACCGCGGCGCGCTGCTCGCGGCCCTGGCCGCGCCGGCCCTGCTCATCGTCGCGACCCTGGTCGCCCTCGCCGTGCTCGACAACGCGCAGACGATCGTGCGGGAGCTGCTCACCGAGCGGGTGCGCCAGGACGCCGCCCGGCGCATGCACGCCGCCATCGCCGCCCTCGACCTCGTCGACTTCGACTACCCCGAGACACACGACCGCGTCCTGCGCGCCTCGACGACCGACTTCCGCCCCGCCCAGGTCGTGCGGGCCCTGACCACCCTGGCCGCGATGCTGCTGCGCGGCGCGGTCCTCGCCGCGTTCGTGGTGACGCTGGTGCCGCTGCTGCTGCCGCTCCTGCTGGTCCCCGCCGTGCCCGTGCTGCTCGTGGCGCGGGCCCTGGCCGGCGACCGCCACCGGCTGACCAACCGGCTCACGCCCCTGGAGCGCCGCCGCCTGTACTTCAACCGCCTGCTCACCGCCCGGGAGCCCGCCGCCGAGGTGCGCGCCTTCGGACTCGGCGCCTACCTGGCCGCGCGCTTCGACGAGCTGTCCCGCGCCCGCGAGACCGAGCTGCGCGCGCTGCTGCGCCGCCAGTGGCGCCGCATGCTGCTGGGCCAGGCCGCCTTCGCGCTCGCCGTGGCCGGCGTGCTGGCGGTCCTGGCCTGGCTGTTCGCCTCGGGCCGGGCCGACGGCGCCGCGCTGATCGCCGCGGGCGTCGGCGTGGCGCAGATCGCCGCGCTGGTCGGCGCCCTGGGCTACCCGGTCGGCGAGCTGTCGGAGGCGGCCCTGTTCCTCGGCGACCAGCGGGCCTTCCTGGAATCCGGCAGGGTTGCGCCGACACATCACGATGTACCGGTTGAACCCCTGAAACGCCTGGATTTTGACCGGGTCTCGTTCCGCTACCCGACGCGTGACGAGGCGGCCGTCGAACGCGTCAGCCTCACCGTCGAGGGCGGGCAGATCGTCGCGTTCGTCGGCGCGAACGGGTCCGGCAAGACCACCCTGGCCAAGCTCGCCGGCGCGCTGTTCGAGCCGACCGACGGCGCCGTGCGCTGGAACGGCACGGACCTGCGCGAGCTCGACCGCGACGAGGTCCGGGCGCGGATCGGGATCGTGTTCCAGGACTTCCAGACCTACGCGGACACGGTCGAGGCCAACGTCGCCCTCCTGCCGGGCGCGGACCCGGAGCGGGTCGCCGAGGCGCTGGCCGGCGCCGGGTTCGCCGAGGGCGAGCTGGACCCCGGGCGGCTCATCGGGCCCGAGCACGAGGGCGGCACGGCGCTGTCCGGCGGGCAGGAGCAGCGGCTGGCGATCGCGCGGGCGATGTACCGCGGGGCCGACCTGCTGATCCTCGACGAGCCCACGTCGTCGCTGGACGCGCGGGCCGAGCACGGGCTGCTCGCGCACCTGCGGCGGGCGGGCCGCACCACGATCCTGGTCTCGCACCGGCTGGCCAACGTCGCCGAGGCCGACCGCATCTTCGTCCTCGACGGCGGGCGCGTCATCGAGGAGGGCGACCACCGCGCGCTGATGGCGGCCGGCGGGGTGTACCACGAGCTGTACACCCTGCAGGCGGCCCTCTACTCCGACGGGTTCTCGTTCGGCCCCTCCTGAGCCAGGCGCCCCAGGACCGTCGCCCGGTGCCCGCGCCACGTCTCGGCCCGGATCTCGTCGCCGAGGCGGCGGAACTCGTCCTCGGCCGCGCCGAACGCCGCCTGCGCCGCGTCGAGGTCGCCGCGGCGCTCCGCGACGACGCCGAGCCCGGCCCGGGCCGAGGCCGCGCCCGAGGCGACCCCGATCTCGCTGAAGATGCGCAGCATGGCGGCGAACGCGGCCTCGGCGTCGTCGTAGCGGCCGGCGTCGGCGGCGACCCAGCCGGCGTCCTGGTGGCAGTACCCGAGCAGGTAGCGGTCGCCGATGCGCCGCGCGAGGGCGGAGGCCTCGGCGGCGAGGCGCCGCGCCGCCTCGACGTCGCCGGCGGCCCGGTGCGCGCCGGACAGGCAGACCAGCACCCAGCCGCGGCGGCTGTTCTCCGCGTCGGCGGGCAGCAGGTCCAGGGCCCGCTCCAGCAGGGGCACGGTGAGGTGGTGGCGGTCGCCGACGTTGTACAGCACGCCGAGCGCCGCGCGCACCTCCACCTCCTCGTTGACCTCGCCGAGCTCGGCGAACAGCTCGAGGGCCCGCTGCAGCGCCGCCTCCGACTCGGCGAAGCGGTCCAGGTCGCGCAGCGCCTCGCCGTGGCGCCGGGCCGTCTGGGCGATCTCCCACCGGTCGCCGGCCGCCTCCGCGACGGCGAGGGCCTCGACCGCGAGCGGGAGGGCGCGCTGGACCTCGCCGAGGTACGTGTACGAATGCGACACCCAGCGCAGCGCCCGGGCGCGGCGCCGCCCGCTCTCCCCCGCCGTCGCCTCGGCCTGTGCCCGCCACGCCGCCAGCCGGTCGAACGGGTCCTCCTGGCGCGGCCCGGCCGCGTCGACCAGCGCGATCACGTCCTCGCGCAGCCCCGCGTCGAGCCCCTCGCGCAGCACGGCCGGCAGCCCGGCGAGGTCGGCCGCGGCCGGTCCGGGCAGTGCCGCGAGGTGGCGCATCAGGCGGGCGGCCGTGTCCGCGCCCTCGCCGGCGTCGCGCAGCGTCTCCGCGGCGAAGAGCCGGAGCAGATCATGGAGCCGGTACCGGTCCGGCTCCGGCGAGTCGACGAGGTACGCGTCGGCGAGCCGCTCCAGCGCCGCCGTCGCCTCGGCCGGCGGCAACCCGGCCCGGGCCGCGGCGGCGTCCGGGCCGAACGACTGGGCTGGGTGGGAGCCGGCGCGGCGGAAAACGAGCCGGTCGGCCTCGGGCAGCCCGTCGTAGGCGGCCCGGAACGTCGCGCGCACCGCCAGGTCGCCCTGGCGCAGCTCGTCGAGGCGGCCGCGCTCGCCGGCCAGGCGGGCGGCCAGCTGCGACGGCGTCCAGCCGGCCCGGGCGCGCAGCCGGCCGCCGACGATCCGCACCGCCAGGGGCAGCCCGCCGCACGCCGCGACCAGCGCGCGGGCGCCGTCCGGGTCGGCGGCGACCCGCTCGGCGCCGGCGGCGTCGGCGAGCAGCTCCAGCCCGGCGTCGTCGTCGTCGGGCGCGCCGAGGCCCACCAGGCGGGCGCCGGGCAGCTCGGCCAGCGCCGAGCGGCTGGTCACGATCGTGGCGCAGCGGGCGCCCCCCGGGCAGCAGCGGCGCGACCTGCGCGGCGTTGCGGGCGTCGTCGAGGACCACGAGGACCGCCCGGTCGGCGACCGCGGAGCGGAACCGGGCGGCGAGCTCGTCGGCGTCGCCGCGGCGCTGCTCGGCGGGCACGCCCAGGGCGGCGAGGAAGCGGCCGAGCACCGCCTCGGGCCGCGCCGGCTCGGCCGACCCGCCGAGGAGGGCGGCGTGCAGCTGGCCGTCCGCGTACCGCGATCGCACGTCGTGCGCGACCCGCAACGCGAGGGCCGTCTTCCCGGCGCCGGGCGCGGCGGCGAGCACGACGACGGCGCCGGGGCGCGCGGCGAGCCGCCCGACCTCGTCGCGCGCCTCGTCCCGCCCGAACAGCTCCGCCGCCGCCGGCAACTCCGCCGGCACCGCGCGCAGCGGCTCCGGCACGGCACGCTGCGGATCCGTGAGCGCACGCTGCGGCACCCCGGGCGCCGCGTCCGCCGGCTCCGGCGCCAGGTCGTGGGCCGGCGGCGCGGTGACGGCGTGAACGGGCGGTGACGGTGCGTCGGCGATGCGCTGCTGCCACACGGCGAGCCCGATGCCGACCAGGCCGAGCACGCCGACCGCGGGCCAGGCCAGCCACGACACGGAGCCGAGCCGGCCGGGCAGCGTGCCTCCTGTGGCGACATTCACAGCGACCGCGAGCAGCACCGAGAACAGCCCGGACGTCACCGCGAGCAGCATGCCGATCTGACCGCGTCGCACGCGCGCCAGGGTATCGACGCCAGCCGCATCGGTGTGCAACGCATCGGCGCGCCACGGCGTCTGCACAATGGTGAGCGCCCGCCCGGGCCAGTCGCGAACCTGGACAATACGTGGAAAGGTGCGACATGGCGCGCGAGCGCCCGCGCACGAGCCAACTGCCGAGGAACTGCGGAGGAACGTTGAACAGCCTGTCCCGCCGCCGCCTCATCCAGGCCGGGATCGCCGCGACCGGCGCCGCCCTGATCGCCGGGGACTCGGCGGACCGCGCCCAGCCACCGGTGTCGGCGGCCCTGGCGCCGCCCGGGCTGGCGCCGGGGTCGCCGTCGCCGAGCGCGGCGCCCAGCCTCAGCCCGTCGCCGAGCCCGATGGAGCCGCTGGCGCGGCCGGTGTTCACGTTGTCCGACTACCGCAAGATCGTGCCCGGACCGGCGTTCCCCGACAACGCGGTGGCGCTGACCATCGACGACGGCCCGCACCCGGCCTGGACGCCGCAGGTGCTGCGCCTGCTGGAGCGCTACAACGTCCCGGCGCTGTTCTGCCTCATCGGCAACCAGGTGCTCGGCCACGAGAACGTCGCGCGCAGCATCGTCGAGGCCGGGCACCAGGTCGCCAACCACACGTGGAGCCACCCGGCGGCGATCGCCGGCATGCCGGCGGACCGGGTGCAGCAGGAGATCGACCGCGCGCAGGAGAAGATCCACGACACCACGGGGCATACGCCGAGCATCTTCCGGTCGCCGGGCGGCGCGGTCTCGCCGACCGTGTTCGCGGCCGCCGCGAAGGCGCGGATGGTCCCGATGAACTGGAGCGACGACCCGCGGGACTGGACCCGCCCGGGCGTGCAGGCCATCACCAACCGGCTGCTGGCCGCCCGCCCGGGGCAGATCCTGTTGTGCCACGACGGCGGCGGCGACCGTTCGCAGACGTGCACGGCCCTGCGCACCGTGCTCCCGGCCCTGCAGGCGCGCGGTCTGCAGTTCGTCGTCCTGGCCGGGTGACATTTGTACCGGCCGATTGCGTACACACGAAGCTACGGCCGGTCAGCGTGTGAGAGCACGCTGCGGGTATGCGAAAACACGCCGTTGCGCTGTTCTTCCTCGCGCCGCTGATCGCGGAGTTCCTGCTCGGCGACTTCGGCCTCAACGCGCTGTACGCGCTGCTGATCCTCGCCCCGATGTACGGCGGCGGGGCGATCCTGGTGCGCGAGCTGTCCCGCCGGGCCGGCCGCGGCTGGCCGGCGATGCTGACCCTCGCGCTCGCCTACGGCGTGCTCGAGGAGGGCCTCGTCACGCAGTCGCTGTTCAACCCCAACTACGCCGGGCTGCACCTGTTGCAGCACTGGTTCGTGCCGGCGCTGGGCATCTCGGTGCCGTGGACGCTCACCGTGCTGGCCATCCACACCGTCTGGAGCATCGGCGTGCCGATCGCGCTGATGGAGAACCTGGCGCCGGCCGAGGCCAGGACCGCGCCGTGGCTGCGCACGCCCGGGCTCGTCGTGGCCGCGGTGCTGTACGTGCTCGGCTCGCTGCTCACCGTCGTCGGCACGCTGAGCAACGACCACTTCGTCGCGCCGTGGCCGCGGCTGGCCGGCGCCGCCGTCATCGCCGTCGCGCTCATCGTGCTCGCGTTCCGGTGGCCGCGCCGGGCAGGTCAGCTGCCCGGCCGCGTGCCGGCGCCGGCGCTGGTCCTGGTGCTCACCCTCGTCGCCGGCGGCCTGCTGCGCCTGCCTGACGCCGTGCCGACCTGGGTCAACGTGGGGCTGATGGTGGCGGCGTTCGCCGCGACGACGGTCGCGGTGCTGCACTGGTCGCGGCGGGCGGAGTGGGGCGCCGGGCACCGCCTGGCGCTCGCCGCCGGTGCGACGCTGACGTACGCCTGGCGCTCGTTCTTCATGACGCCGTTCGCGGGCGACGGCCCCGTCATCACGCCCGTGAGCCACGTGGTGTTCGCGTTGCTCGCGCTGCTGCTGCTGTACGTCGAGATGCGCAGCCTGCGCACCAAGGCGCCCGAGGCTGCGCATCCCGGCGAGGCACTCGCCGACCTCCGCAGTCGATAGGGCGGTACGGGGGCCGGCAGCCCCGACCTTCGTGGTTGCCGGGCCCCCACCTGTTCAAACCTGGTTCACCCGCGACGGTAAGGATCGGGCACATGACTGAAGACCCGATCGACGAACTGCGGCTGCTCTTCGAGGGCGAGGGAGCGCGCGACTACCTCGGCGAGCCCGTCACCCAGGCCCAGCACATGCTGCAGGCGGCCGCCCTCGCCGCAGCGGCCGGCGCGCCCGACGCGCTCGTCGCCGCCGCGCTGCTGCACGACATCGGGCACTTCCACGGCGTCGTCAGCGGCGCGGAGCTCATGCGGGGCACCGACAACCGCCACAGCGACACCGGCGCCGACTGGCTCGCGCGGTGGTTCGGCCCGGCGGTCTGCGAGCCGGTCCGGCTGCACGTCGCCGCCAAGCGCTACCTGTGCGCGGTCGAGCCCGGCTACCACGACCGGCTCTCCGAGGCCTCCCGCTACACGCTGGGCGTGCAGGGCGGGCCGATGTCGGCGGAGCAGGCCGGCCGGTTCGCCGCACTTCCCTATGCCGCCGACGCCGTGGCCCTGCGGCGCTGGGACGAGCAGGCCAAGGATCCTTCGGCGGACGTGCCGGGCTTCCCGCGGTACCACAGCCTGCTCTCGGGTCTGGTGCAGAGCGCAGTGTCGGATTGACGATCCGTTTCCGGGCCGACACGCCGGGTCGACCTGCATGAGACTGGCGGGATGGCCGACGATGTCGCAGGCAACCCCTACGCCGATCTGATCACGGCCAACCCCGAGATCCAGCGGGTCCGCGAGGTCGCGTTCGCCGCCCTGCACCTCGAGCCCGGGCAGCGGATCCTCGACGCCGGCGCGGGCGGCGGCGAGGTGGCCCGGCTCCTGGCCGCCCGGCTCGGCGGCACCGGCGAGGTCATCGCGCTGGACTACCGCGAGGGCGACGTGACGGCCCTGGGTTTCCCCGACGGGTACTTCGACGCGGTGCGTTGCGAGCGCGTCCTGCAGCACCTCGGCGAGCCTGACGCCGCCGTCGCCGAGTTGACCCGCGTGACCCGCCCGGGCGGGCGGGTGTGCCTGGTCGACACCGACTGGGAGTCGGTCGCCGTCGACGGCCTGCCCGAGCACCTCGTCGCCGCCGAGCGCCGCCACCTGCTCGCCACCGTCGTGCGCCGGCACCTCGACATGGGCCGCACGCTGCGCCGCCGGCTCGTGCACGCCGGCCTGCGCGAGGTCACCGCGGTGCCGGTGGCGCTGTACTTCGCCGACCCCGTCTCCGCCGCGACGGTGCTGCCAATGATGAACGCCGCGGTGCCGCGCGAGGCCGGCCTCATCCCGCCGGACCTACGCGAGCAGTGGTTCGCCGCGCTGCGCGAGGCCGGCGAGCGCGGCGACTTCCTCGCCACGCTCACCATGTGGGTCGCCGCCGCGACCGTCTGACCTGGCCTAAAGCGTTCATCAACATCGGCCGGCAGAGCACCCGATCGGCTTACGGGCACACCGCCGCGGGTCTTGAGGGGGTTTGGGTGGAGCGAAGCTCCCCCGGGGCGAGCGCAGCGAGCCGGCCTATTCGGTGGCCGCGAGCAGCTCGCGCAGCAGGGTGGAGAGGCGGCGGCGGGACGCCTCGGGCAGGCGCTCGAGGACCTCGCGCTGCGCGTCCAGCCCGGCGCCGACGGCCTCGTCGACCAGCTCGCGGCCGTGCTCGGTCAGCGTGATGACCAGGCCGCGGCGGTCGTCGGGGTCGGGCGAGCGGGTCACCAGGCCGGCCCGCTCGAGGCGGTCGAGGCGCCCGGTCATTCCGCCCGTGGTCAGCATGAGCGACGCGCTGAGCGCCTTCGGCGAGAGCTGGAACGGCGCGCCTGCGCGGCGCAGCGTCGCGAGGACGTCGAACTCGCCGCGGTTGATGCCGAGCGCGCCGTACACCTTCTCCTGCCGGTCGCCGAGGACCCGGGCCAGGCGGTAGATCCGGCCGAACACGGCCATCGCCTCGGTCTGCAGCTCCGGGCGCTCGCGGGCCCACTGCTCCACGATCCGGTCGACGTCGTCCACGATCCGATCCTATCATTCACTTGCCAATAAGTAGCTTAGTGCTAAGCTACTTAACCATGAGGAACCTTACGGCGATCGCCCCCATGCTGTGGGGGACCACGTACCTGGTCACCACCGAACTTCTGCCGGCCGACCGGCCGCTGCTGGCCGGGACGATGCGCGCGCTGCCGGCCGGGCTGCTGCTCGTCGCGGCCGCGCGGGCGCTGCCCCGGGGCGCCTGGTGGTGGCGCGCGGCCGTGCTCGGCACGCTCAACATCGGGCTGTTCTTCGCGTTGCTGTTCGTCGCCGCCTACCGCCTGCCCGGCGGCGTGGCCGCCGTGCTCGGCGCCCTCGGGCCGTTCGTCGTCGCGGCGCTCGCGTTCGGGCTGCTGGGCCAGCGCCCGTCGAGCCGGGTGCTGCTGGCCGGCACCGCCGGGGTCGCCGGCGTCGCGCTGCTCGTGCTGCGCTCCGCCACCGCGCTGGACCCGATCGGGCTGGCCGCGGCCGCCGGCGGCATGGTGTCGATGTCGCTGGGCACCGTGCTCGGTCGCCGCTGGGGCGTGCCCGAAGGCAACGCCTCGCGGCGCACCGCCCTGCTCGCGCTCACCGGCTGGCAGCTCACCGTCGGCGGGCTGCTGCTCGCGCCGGCCACGCTGCTCGTCGAGGGGCTGCCGCCGGCCCTGGACGTCGCCAACGTCGCCGGGTTCGCGTACCTGTCGCTGGTCGGCACCGCCGGGGCGTACCTGCTGTGGTTCCGTGGCGTCACCACGCTGCCGCCGGCCCAGGTGACGCTGCTCGGGCTGCTCAGCCCGGTCGTGGCCGCCGTGCTCGGCTGGGCCGCGCTGGGCCAGTCCCTGTCGGGCGGCCAGCTCGCCGGCGCCGCCCTGGTCCTGGCCGCCGTCGTGGCCGGCGCGCGCGGCGCCGGGCGGGAGCGCGGCGGCGCGCCCAAGGTCGGCAAGTCGACACTGCTGAAGGCGGCCACCGCGCCGTAGCCTTGGTCCACATGGCGTCGCTTCGCCCCCGGACCCGCCGGGCCGGGATCGCCGCGCTCGTCGTGGCGGTGGTTGGCGGCCTCGCGGTCGTGGCGGCGCCGGACGATCCGCAACGGCGGGGCCGCACGCTCACCCGCACATCCTCGGCCCAGGTGCTCGCCGGCGTCGGCTGGACGCGCCGCTGGACCGCGGCGCCCGCCACCGTCACCGACACCGCCGGCAACGAGTGGGAGTCCGACGCCGCCGTGGTGCAGGGCGGCGCCGCGCCGAAGGCGGCCGCGGCCGGCAACGCTGCGCCCTACCGCTACGCCCGCGGCGGGACGCCGGCCTTCGTCCTGCCGGTGCCCGAGCCCGGCACCTTCGCGGTCATCGTGTCCCTCGCCGCGCCCGAGCGCGGCCCGGCGCCCGACGCCTCGGTGACGGTGACGGTCGCCGGCGGGGCCGAGCAGAAGGTGCGGCTGGCGTCCACCGGCTCGGGGCGGGTGCGCCACGCGATCGTCCTCGTGCCCGTCACCGGCGACGCCGCCCGGTTCACCGTCACCGCCACCGAGCACCTCGCCGGCGTCAGCGCCGTCACGCTCGTCATGGCGCGCCGCGAGACCGAGCCGCTGCGCACCGAGCTCGACGAGGGCTTCGACGGGCCGGCCGGCACGGCGCTGCTGCCGGGCTGGCGGCACGACACGGGCGGCGGCGGGTGGGGCAACGGTGAGCTGCAGGAGTACACCCAGCGACCCGAGAACGGCGCGCTGACCGGCGACGGGAAGCTCGCCATCACCGCGCGGTCGGACGGCGGGAAGTACAGTTCGGCCCGGCTGCGCACCGCCTACGAGGGCCTCTACGGCCGCATCGAGGGCGAGATGCAGGTGCCCTCCGGCCGGGGCCTGCTGCCGGCGTTCTGGATGCTCGGCGCCGATGTCGAGCGCACCGGCTGGCCGCAGGCCGGCGAGATCGACCTGATGGAGTCCCTCGGCGCCGCCGAGCCCGGCCTGGTGCACGGGACCGTGCACGGCCCCGACGGCTCCGCTCGGGGCTGGGAGCGGGCCTTCACCGCCCGTCCCGCCGGCGGACCGGACAAGGGCATGCACCGCTACGGCCTGGAGTGGTGGCCCGGCGTGCTGCAGTGGACGGTCGACGGCGTGGTGCAGGCGACCCTGCGCCAGGAGGACCTCGGCGCGCGGCAGCAGTGGGTGTTCGACCGGCCCGCGTTCCTGCTGCTGGACGTGGCCGTCGGCGGGCGCTGGCCCGGCAACCCGCCGCCCGCGACGGTGTTCCCGCAGACGATGTACGTCGAGTCGGTGCGCTGGTCGCGTTAGGGTCGTGGCCATGACCTTCGATGCGATCGTGGTCGGTGCGCGCGTCGCCGGCTCCCCCACCGCCATGCTGCTCGCGCGCCGGGGACACCGGGTGCTCGTCCTGGACCGCGCGACGTTCCCCAGCGACGTGCTCTCGACGCACCTGATCCACGTGCCCGGCATGGCCATGCTGGGGCGCTGGGGGCTGTGCGAGACGGTCGAGGGCGCGGGCGCGCCGCCGCACGAGCGCTTCACGATGGACTTCGGCCCGTTCGCCATCTCCGGCCCGCCGCCGGCCGTCGACGGCGCCGCACACCCCTACTGCGTGCGCCGCACGGTGCTGGACACGATCCTCGTCGGCGCGGCCCGCGACGCCGGCGCCGAGGTGCGCGAGGGCGTGACCGTCGAGGGCCTGCTGCGCGACGACGACGGCCGGGTCGTCGGCGTGCGCGGCGCCGGGTTCGCCGAGCGGGCCCGCATCGTCATCGGCGCCGACGGGCTGCGCTCCGTCGTGGCGCGCGAGACCGGCGCCGAGACCTACGACGACGGGCCGGCGCTGACGGCGTGCTACTACGCGTACTATCGCGGCCTGGAAAGCCCCGACGGGGTGGTCGGCGCCGAGATCTATCAGCGCGGCGACCGCGCGATCGTGCTGTTCCCGACCAACGACGGGCTCACCTGCGTCTTCGTCGCGTGCCCGATCGCGCAGATGCACGAGTTCCGCACCGACGTCGAGGGCAACTACCTCGAGGCGATCGGGCGCGCGCCGGGGCTGGCCGAGCGGATCGCCCGGGCCGAGCGCGCCGAGCGCATCCTGGCCACCGCCGACGTGCCCAACTTCTTCCGCCGCTCGGCCGGCCCGGGCTGGGCCCTCGTCGGCGACTCCGGCTACTACAAGGACCCGTGCCAGGCCTCGGGCATCACCGACGCCTTCGTCTGCGCCCAGCTGCTCGCCGACGCCGTCCACGCCGGGCTGTCCGGCGAGCGCGGCCTCGACGAGGCGGTCGCGGCCTACGCCGCCGAGCGCGACGAGCGCTTCACGCCCGCCCTGCACCTGACCCGCCAGCTCGCCTCGATGGAGCCGCCGGACCCGCAGACCGCGGCCATGTTCGCCACGATCGCCAGAAGCCCGGCGGAGACGACCCGCTTCTTCGGCGTGCTGCAGGGCAGCACGCCGATCCCCGAGTACTTCTCCCCCGACAACATCGGGCGCATCATGTCGGGCGCGTCGTGACCCGCGGCTACTTGAGCTGGCCGGCGGTGAGGCCGGACTGGACCTGGCGCTGGAAGACGACGTACAGCAGCAGCACCGGCAGCATCGCGATCGTCATGCCGGCGAAGAGGCCGCCGAAGTCGCCGGCGTAGCCCTCGTTGACGGCGAGCGCGGTCAGGCCCTGCGCGAGCACCCAGCGCTTCTCGCTGCCCTCGCCCTGCAGCAGCACGATCGGGAAGATGTACTGGTTCCACTGCGTCAGGAAGTTGAAGATGCCCACGCTGATCAGGCCCGGGCGGGCCATCGGCAGCATGATGCGGAAGAACAGGCTCCAGTGCGAGCAGCCGTCCACCATCGCCGCCTCGGCCACCGCCGTCGGCAGGGTGCGGAAGAACGCGGTGAGGAAGAAGACCGTGAACGGCAGCGAATAGGCGGTGTACACCAGGATCAGCCCCGGCAGCGTGCCCAGCAGCCCGAGGTTCTTCACGACGAAGAACAGCGGGACGAGCGCCAGGAACACCGGGAAGACCATGCCGCCGACGAAGGCGTAGTACACCACCCGCAGGCCGCTCATCTGATAGCGGGCCAGCACGTAGGCGGCCATCGCGCCGATGAGCATCGTCAGGGCCAGGGCGCCGGCGACCACGATGCCGCTGTTGAGGAAGTACCGGCCGATGTGCGCCTCGTTCCAGGCCCGCACCCAGTTGGAGAAGCGCAGCTTCGACGGCAGCCCCCAGGCGTCACTGAGGATCTCGTCGTCGCTCTTGAACGAGCTGACGACCGCCCACAGCAGCGGGAACGTGGTGAGCAGCGCCCAGCCGACGAGGAAGGTGTGCGAGAAGGCGTTGCCGATGCGCAGGCGCGGGCGCGGGCGGGTCATGAGGCGCAGTCCCCCGGGGCTCAGTATTCGAGGCGTTCGCGCCGGGACAGCCGCAGGAAGGCGATCGCGACGGACAGGGTGACGAAGAACATCGCGACGCCGATCGCCGAGGCGTAGCCGAACTTCGCGTCGGCGAAGGCGGTGTTGTACAGCCGCAGCCCGATGACGTCGGTGCTGAACGCGGGCCCGCCGTTGGTGATGATCTGTACGAGCGCGAAGCCGTCGAGGGCGATGATCGCGAGGTACACCCACGCGACCTGGATGGTGTCCCACAGCAGCGGCACCGTGATCCGCCACAGGGTGGTGAAGCGGCTCGCCCCGTCCAGCAGGACCGCCTCGTAGATCTCGCGCGGGATCGACTGCATCGCGGCGCCGAAGAGCACCACGTAGAAGCCGACGTTGCTCCAGATCATCACGAAGAGCACGGCCCAGAACGCGACGTCGGGGTCGCCCAGCCACGGCCGGGCCAGCGCCCCGAGGCCGACGGCCCGCAGGAAGCCGTTGACGAGCCCGCCGTTCGGCGCGTACATCTCCCGCCACAGGATGCCGATGATGGCCACCGACAGCACCTGCGGGAAGAAGTACACGATGCGGTAGAAGCCGCTGCCGGGGATGCCGTGCACGCCGGCCCGCCCGCCGTGGCCGCCGACGCTGAGCATCGAGGCGAAGAACAGCCCGAGCGTGATGGTCGCGACCGGCAGCACGGCGAGCAGGATGGCGTTGTGTTGCAGGGCGTTCCAGAAGTACTCGTCGGACAGCAGGTTGCGGAAGTTGGCCGTGCCGACGTAGTCCCACTTCGGGCTGAGCCCCCGCCAGTTCGTGGCGGAGATCTGGAACGCCTGCAGGTACGGTGAGATCACGAATACGGCATAGACCGCCACCGCAGGCACCAGGAACGTGATGGCGAACAGGCGCCGGCCGTGCCGCATTCGATCAGCTCCGCTTGTACTTCTTGATGGTGTCGTCCTTGGCGATCGAGTCGGCGCCCTTCTGGCACTGCTCGACGAACTGCTTGGCGTTGATCTGCTTGGTGAACAGCTGCCCGCAGGCCGCGTCGACGAGCTCGCGCTCGAGCTTGCGGTAGTAGGAGTTGTACACCCAGTTGAAGCCCTTGTCGCCCGAGGCCTTGAGCGCCTTGGTCACCGACGTGAGGCCCGGCGGCAGGTTGCTGCCCACGTCCACGCCGGACACGCAGGTGAGGCTCGCGGTCTTGCCGGTGAAGTCGGCGGCGCCCTTCTTCGACAGCATGATGCGCAGGTACTCCAGGCCGCCGTTGAGGTTCTTGGCCTTGGCCGGCACGATGAACGGCTCGCCGGAGGTGCCGCGCAGCGCCTCGAACGGCAGCTTGTCCCCCGTGGTGAGGCTCGGCGTCGGCGCGACCGTCATCGCGAAGTCCGCCGGGGTCACCGCCTTCTGCTCGCTCTCCAGCCAGGAGCCGCAGGAGATGAACACGGCCTTGCCCTTGCACCACTCGGTCTGGGACTGGATGTGGTCCAGGCCCTCGGAGCCGGGCATGATGTAGCCGTCGACGGCCAGCTGCGAGTAGGCCTCGGCGGCGGCGAGGATCGCCTCGTGCTTCCAGGCGTTGGGCTCGAGGTTGTCGATGGCGATGAGCACGTCCTGGCCCGCCATCTTGGCCGCGGCCGAGAGGATGGGCCAGCTCATGTAGCGCGGGTGCTTGCCCTGGTAGGTCCACGGCGAGATGCCGGACGCCTTGATGGTCTTGCACAGGGCGATCATCTCGTCCCAGGTCTTCGGGTAGGCCCAGCCCTTGTCGGCCATGAGCTTGGCGGAGTACCACAGGCCGTAGACGGTGTAGGTGTAGTTGAGCGCCATGGTCTTGCCGTCGTAGGTGCCCGGCAGCAGCGAGCCCGGCAGCAGGGTGTCGCGCACCTTCTTGCCCGGGTCGTCGATGCTCGGCGCGTCCAGCATCGGCGCCAGGTCGGCCAGGGCGCCCTGCGAGACGAGGCCGTTGAAGTCGATCTGGCCGGCGCCGGAGTTGTCGATGACGTCGGGCGGGCTGCCGTCGACGAAGCGCGGCTGCAGGGTCGTGCCGATCTGCTGGGTCGCCGAGTGCTTGATCTGGGCCTTGGGGTACTTCTCGGTGTACATCCCCTCGTGTGCCTTGGCGTAGTCCTCGCCGAAGCCGCCGTTGAAGATGACGATCTCCAGCGGGGCGTCGTCGGCGACCCCCAGGGGGTTGGTGGAATTCTTCGCGCCCTGCGCGGAGTCGTTCGGCTTGTCGTCGTCGCCCCCGCCCAGCGCGCACGCGCCGAGAGCGGCAGTGGCGGCGGCCAGCACACCGGAGCCGGCCGCCGACTTCAGGAGGCTCCTGCGGGTATAGGTGTTCATCGCTGCTCCTTCGTCCTTCGGCCGAGGGACGCTCGTCGATAGATGGCGCGGTACGCTCGTCGATGAGGATGAAGGTTTCCAACGTAACTTGCAAGACCCGGAAGATTGTTACCGAGTTCACCCAACGCTCGCGGCGGTGAGCCGCGCGTGCGCCGCCGGGTCGGCGAAACCGCCGCTGAGCTGCAAGATCGCCATCCAGGCGGCCCCGGCGGCGCCGTCGCGGGCTTCCGCCGGGTTGGTACCGAAACGTTGCCTTACGCCCGCCCGGACCAGGTCGCCGACCGGCCCCGGCGACAGCAGGACCGACCCGGCGAGCACGACCGATGTCCCCGGAGCGTCTCCACGGCCCGCCCGGGCGGCGACCGTGGCGAGGGTGTGCAACAGGAGCCGGGCCGCCTCCTCGGCCAGACCGAGGGCGACCGGATCGCCGCCGGTGGCGAGGTCACTCACGAGCGGCGCGAGGGTGCCCAGCTCCGCGGGTCGCAACCGGAACCCGGCCCGTAGCACCGCCTGCGCACGCGCCTCCGGATCCTCGCCGGCGGTCAGGCCGAGCGCCTGTGTCGCAGCGTCGGTCAGCGCCGTGGCCGGGCCGCGGCCGTCGAGGGCGCGCAGGACCGCGCGCAGCGCCTCCCGGCCGAGCCAGACCGCCGAGCCCTCGTCGCCGAGCAGCCAGCCGTAGCCGTCGCAGCGGTGGGTGAGCGCGCCGCCGGCGAACGCGGCGCCAACCGCGCCGGTCCCGGCGAGCAGCAGCAGCCCGTCCGGCGCCGGGGTGCCGGCGGCGAAGCCGACCTCGAGGTCGGTCACGGCGGCGACCCGGCCGCCTCCCGCCCCGCCGCGGCGGCGCCGGCCGCGCCGATCACGCCGAGGCCGACCCGCGCGGGGTCGGCGCGGGCGTCGGCGAGCGCCTCGGACAGCGCGCGGCGCAGCGCCTCGCCGGGCGGCGCGCCGCTCGAGTTCTGGTTGGCCCCGCCCGCCGCGCCGCGCCCGAGAATGTTTCCATTGAGGTCACTGATCACGCAGCGGCTCGTCGTGGCGCCCGCATCGACGCCGATGACCAGGGGGTCGTGCATTCCGCTCACCGTACTCCATTGACGAAATCGACATCGCAACGGAAACTTTTCCACATGAAGGGCAAGGAGACCCCCGAGGACAGCCGCGCGATCTCGACGGCGGTGAAGATCCGCGGGCTCCTGCCCTCGCTGTCGCGTGCCGAGCAGCGGGTCGGAAAGATCATCATCGATCAGGCCGCCACCGCCGCGGCCATGACGATCACCGAGCTCGCCAAGCGCGCGAACACCTCCGAGACGACGGTCATCCGATTCTGCCGTGCGATCGGCGTCTCCGGCTATCCCGAGCTGCGCCTGCGCCTGGCCGCCGAGGCCGGCCGGGTCCAGGACGACGGCGGCCAGGAGGCGGTCGGCAGCGACATCAGCCTCTCCGACGACCTCGCCCAGGTGGTCAAGACCATCGCCTACGCCGACGCCCGGGCCGTGGAGGACACCGCCGCGCAGCTCGACCTCGACGCGCTCGGCCGGGTCGTCGCCGCGATCGCCGAGGCGCGCCGCATCGACGTCTACGGCGTCGGGGCGAGCGCGTTCGTCGCGCAGGACTTCCAGCAGAAGCTGCACCGCATCGGCCTGGTCGCTTACGCCTGGTCGGACATCCACCTGGCGCTGACCAGCGCCGCGCTGCTGCGCGAGGGCGACGTCGCGGTCGGCATCTCGCACACCGGCACGACCATGGACACCATCGAGGCCTTCGCCGAGGCGGGCCGCCGCGGCGCCACGACGGTGGCCCTGACCAACTTCCCGAAGTCGCCGATCACCCGGGTCGCCGACCTGGTGCTGACGACCGCCGCGCGGGAGACCACCTTCCGCTCCGGGGCGATGGCCAGCCGCCTGGCGCAGCTCACCGTCGTGGACTGCGTCTTCGTCGGCGTCGCACAGCGCACCTACGAGCGCACGAAGCCGGCGCTGGAGGCGACCCGCGACGCGGTGCGAAGCCGCCGTACCAAATCCGATCGGGGCCGCTGGTGAGCGTCTCGCCCACCGAGGAACGCAATCCTCACACCGTCTACATCGACCAGCTGCCCACCATCGACATGCTCAGGCTCATCAACGCCGAGGACCGCAAGGTCGCCCCGGCGGTCGCGGCGATGCTGCCGCGCCTGGCCGAGGCGGTCGACCTCGCGGTCGCCGCGCTGCGCTCGGGCCACCGCATGCACTACTTCGGCGCCGGCACGTCGGGCCGTATGGCGGTGCTGGACGCCGCCGAGCTGCACCCCACGTTCGGCGTCGGGCACGACCAGGTGATCGCGCACATCGCCGGCGGGCCCTCGGCGCTGATCCTGGCCGCCGAGGGCGCCGAGGACGACGTCGAGCTCGGCGCGGCGGCGGCCGCGGAGGTCGGCGCCGGCGACGTCGCGCTGGGCACCACCGCCAGCGGCGGCACCCCGTTCGTCGGCGGCGCCCTGCGCGCCGCCCGCTCCCACGGTGCCGCCACGGTGCTGGTCTCGGCCAACCCGGCGGCGCCCCTCGCGGTGCTGGCCGACGTCCACATCGCGGTGGACACCGGCCCGGAGGCCATCACCGGCTCCACGCGCATGAAGGCCGGCACCGCGCAGAAGCTCGTGCTCAACGCCCTGTCGACCGCGGTGATGGTCCGGCTCGGGCGCACGTACTCCAACCTGATGACCGACATGGTCGCCAGCAACAGCAAGCTGCGCGACCGGCAGATCCGCATGCTCGCGCAGGCCACCGGCCTGCCGATGCAGGCATGCACGACGGCCCTCGCGGACGCCGGCGGCGAGTCGAAGGTGGCCCTGGTGTCGCTGCTCGCCCAGGCGCCCGTCGCGCAGGCGCGCCGCGTCCTGGAGCACACCGGCGGCGTGGTCCACGCTGCCCTGGACGAGCTGCGCCATTCGTAGTCCGTTCACGCAGATTTTGATGGAGATCAATATTGTCTCCCTCCATGGCTGATCATGACCTTCCGGCGGCGCGGGTCACGCGCCGCGGTCTCATCGTCGGCGCGGTCGCGGCGGCCGGGCTCGCCGCGACCGACCGTCCCGTCTTCGCCTCACCGCCCTCGTTCGCGCAGGGACACCTCCCCGGCGCCGCCCCGGACTACCGCACGTCCGTGCCCGGCGAGTCCGTCGAGGTCGACCGCGCCGACACCCCGGTGGCGCCCGGCATCGTGGTGACCACCTACTCGACCTACGGCCGCGCCGGCTGGCTGCGCGTGCACGTGCTCAACGCCGACCTCGGCAACGCCTCCGTGCGCGTGGACCTGCTCGCCGACAAGGTGAGCGAGACGCGGTCGCTGACCCAGGCGGCCGGCGCGCACCAGGCCGTCGGCGCCGTCAACGGCGACTACTTCGACATCACCGAGACCTACGCCGCCGAGGGCCCGGAGATCCAGGACGGGCGGCTGCGCAAGGGCACCAACCGGCACGGGACCGTCGCGGCGATCGGCGCCGACCGGGTCGCCCGCCTCGCCGACCTCCTCATCACCGGCACCGTCACCGTCGCCGGCACCCAGCGGCCGCTCGCGGCGCTCAACTCCCCCGGCGTGCCCGCCGACGGCATCGCCGTGTTCACGCCGCTGTGGGGCTCGGGCAACCGCACCCTCATCCAGGACGCCGGCCCCTACACGGAGCTCGTCGTCGACGGCGGCATCGTGACCGCCATGAACGACCACATCACCACGACGCCGGTGCCGGACAACGGCGTCGTCGTCCTCGGCCGCGGCGTCGCCGCCGCGCAGCTGGCGGGCGCGCGGCCCGGCGACCCGGCCGACGTGTCCTTCGCGCCGCAGACGGACGCGCCCGCGCCGCTGCGCACGGCGCTGGGCAGCGGCGCGGTGCTGGTGCGCGACGGCGCGGCGATCGACTTCCCGCCGAGCGCCGGCAACGACGAGCCCAAGCCGCGCACCGCCATCGGCTGGCCGGCCGGCGGGCACCGGCTGCTGCTGGTCGCCGTCGACGGGTCGGCGAACTTCTCGGCCGGGCTGAGCTTCGACGAGATGGCGCGCCTGCTGGTCCGCCTCGGCGCCTTCGAGGGCTTCATGCTCGACGGCGGCGGCTCGACCGACATGGTCGCGCGCCGGCCCGGCGACGCCGAGGTGCACGTCGTCAACGCCCCGTCCGACGGCGGCGAGCGCCCGGTGCCCAACGGCGTCGGCCTGTTCGCCCGCCCCGGCTCGGGCGCACTGCGCGGCCTGGACGTGCGGCCCGCCGCCGACCGGGTCGTCCCCGGCCTCACCATGGACGTCGCGGTCGCCGGCTACGACGAGACCTACGCTGCGGTGCCGGTTGCCGGGCGCGCCGTGCACTGGTCGGCGCAGCCCGGCTCGCTCGGCGACGCCCGCGACGGGGTCTTCCGGGCCCGCCGCCCGGGCGCGGGCACCGTGCGGGCACACGCCGGTCCTATTGTCGGCGAGCACCCAGTGCGGGTCGTCGGCGACCTGCAGCGGCTGGCCTTCACCGAGCGCGCCGTCACCATCGACCCGGGCGCGACCGCGCGGGTCCGGCTCACCGGCTACGACGCCGACGGCTTCGACGCCCCAGTGGCGCCGCGCGACGTCACGCTCGACTACGACCACGCCGTCGTCACCGTCACCGCCGCCGCGGACGGGAGCCTCGCGGTCGCCGGCAACGCGGACGCCGGCGGCCGGACCACCACGATCATGGCGACCGCGCAGTCGGTCACCGCGCGGCTGCCGGTCACGGTCGGGCTCATCGACGTGCCGCTCGCCGAGTTCGAGCCGGGCGAGGCGTGGACCGCGCTCGCGGCCCGCGGTACCGCATCCGTGTCCATCATCGACGCACCCGACCGGCCCGGCGATCACGCGTTGCGTCTGACGTACGACTTCACCGGCCAGTCCAGCACGTCGGCCGCCTATGCCGTCGCCGGGCCCGGGCCGATCACCCTGCCGGCCGGGGCGAAGAAGATCGCCCTGTGGGCCAACGGCGACGGGCAGCGGCACTGGCTGCGCGCGATGCTGCGCTCGCAGGGCACCACCAACGTGCCGTTCACATTCGCCGACACCGTGGACTGGACGGGCTGGCGCCGCGTCGTCGGCGACATCCCGGCCGGGTTCTCCGAGCCGATCACGTTGCTGCGCGTGTACATCGCCGAGACCTCCCAGACCAACAAGAACGCCGGGCAGCTCGACTTCGACGGGCTCGCCGCCCAGGTCGGCCAGCGCCCCGAGCCCGCCGAGCCGCCGCGGCCCGACCCGTATGTGCTCGAGCAGGGCGGTGTCCCCGGCGGGCGCTGGACGTTCGCCGTCCTGTCCGACCTGCACGTCAGCGCCGCGGCGGGCGCGAGCTCGTTCTCCGCCCGGCAGGCCGCGATCGCGCTGGACCAGGCGGTCGCGTCCCGGCCCGACTTCATCCTCGTCAACGGCGACTTCGTCGACGACAACCAGCCCGCCGACTTCGAGCTGGCCAACGCCCTGCTGCGCGACCACGTCCCGAGCACCCTGCCGGTCCACTGGACGCCGGGCAACCACGAGGCCGGCCTGTCGGCGACCGGCGGCCTCGACGCCTTCCGCGCCGCGACCGGCCGGCCCAACCGGCAGGTCTTCGACCACAAGGGCACCCGCTTCATCCTGCTCGACTCGCACACCGGGGACATGCGCACGTCCGACTGGGACCAGGTGCCGCTGCTGCAGGCGGAGCTGGCGAAGGCGGAGCGGGACCGCTCGGTCACCGGCGTCGTGGTCTCCTTCCACCACCCGCTGCACGACCCGTCCGGCGCCGGCGCCTCCCAGCTGTCCGACCAGCTCGCCGCCGAGTTGTTCCACCGCTGGCTGGCCGAGTTCCGCGAGCGCGCCGGCAAGCCGATCGCGCTGTTCACCGGCCACGCGCACACCGCCGCGGTCAACCGCGCCGACGGCGTCCTCGAGGTCACCACGCCCGCGGTCGGCAAGACCCCGTACAGCTCGCCCGACCAGGGCGGGTTCTTCGGCTGGATGAGCGTCGGCGTCGATCCCCGCCCGGCCCGGGTGCGGGCCGGCGAGCCCAGCCCCGAGACCCGCGACTGGCTGCAGGCCGAGAGCCGCCCGATCATCGACGGCATCGAGCTCTCGGCGCCGCAACAGCTCGCGGTGGGCGCCTCGGCCCCGGTCGCCGCGACCGGCGTCACGAGCGAGTTCGGGCTGCGGTTTCCGCTGCGGTACCCGGCGAGCGTCACCTGGTCCGGCGGTTCCGGCGTCGTCGTCGCGCGGGGGCCCTCCTCGGCGCGGCGCGACCCGCGCGCCCTGGCCGTGCTCGACCTCGACGCCGGCACCCTGACCGCACTGCGGTCCGGCACCGTCACCATCGCGGTCGCCGCGGGCGGCCTCACCGCATCGGCGAGCGTCTCCCTCACCGCCTGAGTTGGGCTGCACTTCGACGCGGCGTCGATGCGAAGTCACGTCGCGGGCACACCGGGAGTCGATGATCACGAGTGATCGCTGTTCATCGATTCCCGGGAGCCCGGATGCGCCGCGCTTCCCGACGTCCGCGTTCACGCTGCGCAACGCCAAGGTGGGCGCGGCATACTCGGCGACGGTCGGCGGCCTCGTGCAGGGCGACACCGCCGGCCTGACGTTCGCCAAGACCTCGGGCCCGGCGTGGGTCTCGGTCTCGTCCGGCGGCGCCATCACCGGCACGCCGAGCGCCGCCGGAACCGCCACCATCGGCATCCGCGCCACCACGAGCGCCGGCACCGCCGACGCGACGGTGACCGTCCGGGTGCAGTCGGGCGCGCTCGTGCCGCAGCTGCGCGCGCTGAGCTGGAACCTGTGGCACGGCGGCACCGTGGTGTCCAACGGCGCCGAGAAGGAGCTGAAGTTCCTGCTCGAGCGCGACGTCGACGTCGTGGGCATCCAGGAGAACAACGGCGCCGCGCAGGGGCTCGCCGCGGCGCTGGGCTGGTCGTACCACCAGAACGCCGACGTGACGGTGCTCAGCCGCTACCCGATCACCGCCACCACGCCGACCGTCGCCGGCTCGGCCGTCGCCGCGAAGATCGACCTCGGCTCCCGGACGCTGCGGCTGTGGAGCGCGCACCTCGGCTACACCCCCTACGGCCCGTACGACGCCTGCTTCGGGCACATGACGGTCCAGCAGCTGCTCGCCCGCGAGTCGTCGGCGGGCCGGACCGGCCAGATCAACGACATCGTCGCGGCGATGTCGGGCGATCTCGCCGCCGCCGCGACCACCCCCGTGCTCCTCACCGGCGACTTCAACGCGCCGTCGCACCTGGACTGGACGGCGTCCAACTCCCGCTGCGGCCACGGCGCCGTGCCCTGGCCCACCTCGACCGCGCCGGCCGGCGCCGGGCTGACCGACTCCTACCGGCAGGCGCACCCGAACCCGGCCCTGGACCCCGGCAACACCTGGTCCCCGGAGGACAAGACCTTCGCCGGCGGGTACGGCTACGACTCGCACACCGGCGAGCCCGAGCCGCAGGATCGCATCGACTTCGTCCACTACAAGGGGCCGCTCACGGTGATCTCCTCCGACGCCCTGTGGGAGGGCACGCCGTCGCAGTCCAACCCGTCCGGCAACGCCTGGCCCTCCGACCACGCGGCGGTTCTGACGGTGTTCTCCGTCGGGTGATGTTTGTAAAAAACCTTCCGCATCGATGAAACCGTCGGAAGGTATCGACATCCGGGGGCCGATGGCGATAGCGTGCCGTCAATCCATCGCCATCGGTTTCCCCTGGAGGAGCAGTGGCACGACTTCCGGTTGTCGCCTCGCTGGCGGCCTTCGCCTGCCTCTTAGCCATCGCACCCGCTTCGGCGGCGACGGCCCGTCCCGCGCCGGTCCAGCACGACGAGCAGATCGCCTTCCACCGGTGGCAGAGCTTCCCGCAGTGGCGCTCCGGCGAGTCGCACGGCACCCTCGCCGTGCCCGGGCTGCGGCCGTTCCTGACCATCGGGCGGCCCGCCGGCACCACCGAGTTCACCGATCCGCACACGGGCACGACGCGGACCTGGGAGTACGCCACCTGGACCTCGCCCACGCAACCGATCGGCTTCGGCGCCAGTGAGCTCGTCGCGTCCTGGAACGCCGACGCGCCGGCCGGCACCTGGATCCAGGTGGAGATGCAGGGCTCCTACACCAACGGCGAGCACACACCCTGGTACGTGATGGGCCGCTGGGCCGAGGGCGACCAGGACGTCAAACGGTCCTCGGTGGACGGTCAGGGCGACCCGTACTCCACGATCTGGACCGACACGTTCTCCATCGACGACGTCACCCGCGGCGTGCTGCTGCAGGACTACCGGCTGCGGCTGACGCTCTACCGTGCCCCGGGCTCGCACGCCGCGCCCCGCGTCCTGCAGACCGGCGCGATGGCCTCCAACGTCCCCGACCGGTTCACCGTCGCGCCGAGCGCCGGGCACATCGCCTGGGGCACGGAGCTCAAGGTTCCGCGGTACTCCCAGAACATCCACGTCGGGCAGTACCCCGAGTACGACGGCGGCGGCGAGGCGTGGTGCTCACCGACGTCCACCGAGATGGTCGTCGAGTACTGGGGCCACAAGCCGAGCCCGGCGGACGTCGCCTGGGTCGACCCGTCCTACGCCGACCCGCAGGTCGACCACGCCGCACGGCAGACCTACGACTACACCTACGAGGGCGCCGGCAACTGGCCGTTCAACACCGCCTACGCCGCCACCTACGGGCTCACCGGCATCGTGACGCGCCTGCACTCGCTCGACGAGGTCGAGCGCTTCATCGCCGCCGGCATCCCGGTCGTCACCTCGCAGTCGTTCCTGGCCAGCGAGCTCACCGGGGCCAACTACTCCACCTCGGGCCACCTGTTCGTCATCGTCGGCTTCACCGCGACCGGCGACGTCATCGTCAACGACCCGGCGTCGTCCTCCGACGACGCGGTCCGCAACGTCTACAAGCGCACCGAGTTCGAGCAGGTGTGGCTGCGCACCAAGCGCCACCGCGCCGACGGTTCGGTCGCCGGCGGCAGCGGCGGCGTCGCGTACATCATCGCGCCCGTGTGGAAGCCACTGCCCCGCGTGGCCGGGTCCGACAACTGGTGAATGGAGGCATCTTGCGTACCAGAGCAGCAACGGTGATCGCCGCGGTCGTCCTCGGCGCCGCGGCCGTGCCCGGGACGGCGGCCACCGCGGCCCCCGCCGGACGGCAACAGGACTTCGCGGACGCGTCGGTTTCCGCGGGTGTACCGCAGGACGTGGTCCTGGCCGTGTCCTACCTGGAGTCGCGGTGGGACACCAACCGCGGCCTGCCCAGCACCAGCGCGGGCTTCGGCCCGATGCACCTGACCGACGCGGCGGCGGTGGCACCGGCCCGGCCCGCCGCGACCGAGGACGCCCGCGGCGACGACGCCCGCCCGGGTCGGGTCGAGGGCCCGGCGGCGGCGCCACCCGCGCTCGCCACCGCCGCCCTGCAGACCCTCGACCGGGCGGCGGCACTGACCGGCGTCGACAAGACGGTCCTGCGCGGCGACGCGCGGGTCAACATCCGCGGCGGGGCCGCGCTGCTGGCCTCCTACCAGCGCGACCTCGGCGCGCCGGGCGGGGCGGACAGCGACCCCGCCGCCTGGTACGGGGCGGTGGCCCGCTACAGCGGCGCCGACACCGCCGACGCGGCCGCGCAGTTCGCCGACGAGGTGTACGCCACCATGCGCGAGGGCGCGGACCGCGTGACCGACGACGGGCAGCGGGTCACCCTCGCTGCCCGGTCGTCGGTGCGCCCGCAGACGTCTTGGCTGTCCCGTCTCGGCCTGCGGCACGTTGCGCGGCCCGACGGCCTGGAGTGCCCCGTCGAGCTGCCCTGCGAGTGGATCCCGGCGCCGTACGAGGACCTCGGCGGCGGCGACTACGGCAACCACGACCTGAGCGACCGCCCGGCCCGCCAGCGCGTGCAGTACATCGTCATCCACGACACCGAGGCCACCTACGACACCACGATCGGCCTGGTGCAGGACCCGGCGTACGTCAGCTGGAACTACACCATCCGCTCCGCCGACGGCCACGTCGCCCAGCACGTCAAGACCAAGGACGTCGCCTGGCACGCCGGCAACTGGTACGTCAACGCCACCTCGGTCGGCATCGAGCACGAGGGCTTCGCGGCGGAGGGCGCCTGGTACACCGAGGCGATGTACCGCTCGTCGGCGAAGCTGGTGCGCTACCTGGCGGGCCGCCTCGGCATCCCGCTGGACCGCAACCACATCATCGGCCACGACAACGTCCCCGGCACCGTGCCGTCGGGCGTGCGCGGCATGCACTGGGACCCGGGCCCGTACTGGGACTGGGACCACTACCTGGACCTGATGCACGCCCCGATCCGCTCCACGGGCAGCGCGCACACGGGCCTGGTGACCATCGACCCGGCGTACGACGCCAACCGCCCCGCCTACACGGGCTGCACCGCGGCCGGCGTCACGTGCCCCGACCACGGCTCGTCGCAGCTGATCCTGCACACGGCCCCGTCGGCCACCTCCCCGCTGCTCGTCGACATCGGCCTGCACCCGGACGGCTCCGCGTCGACGATGGCGCTGTCGGACCACGGTTCGCGGGTCGCGACGGGCCAGACCTACGCGGTCGCGGGCCGGGAGGGCGACTGGACGGCGATCTGGTACCTCGGGCAGAAGGGCTGGTTCTACAACCCGCCTGCCGCACCGACGGCGAAGTGGACGACGGGCCTGGTCGCCGTGCCGAAGCGGGACACGGCTCCGGTGTACGGCCGCGCGTACCCGGAGCAGTCCGCCTACCCGGCGGGCGTGCCGTACCAGGCGATCACGCCGCTGCAGTACACGTTCGCGGCGGGCCAGCGGTACGCGGTCGGCAACATCGTGCAGGGCGAGTACTACCGCGCGGTGACCTTGGACGGTTCGTCCCCTGGTGACTGGACGGTGATCCGCGGCAACACGTGGTACGCCCAGATCCAGTTCGGCCACCGCCTGATGTACGTCAACCTCGCCGACGTGCAACTCCTCCCCTCTCCGATCGGCGCCCCGTAGCGGTGCCGTAACACTCCGAGTGTTCGTCAAGATCGCGCTTGGCGGCGGGTGCTACCGTCATGGAGGAATGACCGGAAGCGCCCGCCGCCAGCCCGTCGTGATGCGCAGACGTTCGAACGCTTCGGCCCCGGCAGGTTCGCACGGCACGACTTCTCGGCCGCGACGTGCAACGCGGGCGCGGGGTGGCGCGGACGCGAAACGATCCGTACCGTGCGGCTACGAGTCCAAGCGGATGCGGCCCGCGGCGGTCAGGGTCTCCGCGCGGGACGGCGTCGGAGGCTCCTCGACCACGCGGCGGGCCTCGCCGCAGGCGTGCAGCATCCGGCCCGGGGCCACCACGAAGCCGACGTGGTGGATGCGGCGGCCGGGCCGGGCGAAGAAGTACAGGTCGCCCGGGCGCTCCGAGCCGAGGGGCACGGGATCGACCGCCTCCGCCTGCTCGTGGGCGTCGCGCGGCAGCAGCACCCCGAGGCGGCGCCAGGCCAGGTGAACCAGGCCGGAGCAGTCGATGCCGGCCGGGGACAGGCCGCCCCAGACGTACGGGACGCCGACCAGCCGGCGGGCCACGTCGAGGGCCGCGGTCGCGGAGGCGGGCGGCGCCGTGGGAGCCGGCCGAACGTCCGCCGCGGGAGCCCACAAGAGGCCCTCGCGGCCGGGGATCCGGACCGGCAGCCAGTCGGCGACCGGCGAGCCGGCGGGCGCGAGCGTCGTGCCGAGCGGGACGCCGGCGAGGACCACCGCGCCGGACGGGGCGTCGCGCAGGTCCGTCGCCAGGGCGTCCACAATGGACTCGCCGCAACCGTCCGATGTGGACGCGACCTCCGCCGTGCGCAGCCAGCCCGGGTAGCCGCGTGGGTCCAGCGAAGGGGCCGGCTGGTTGGGGGCGATCACCCTGGACCAGCCGTCGGGGCCGGCCGCGTCGACGATCACCGGGTCGCCCAGCAGGACCTGGGTGACGACCTCGTCGGCGGCCGGGGTGGACCACATCGTGGCCACCGGCACGGCTACGGCGTTCACAGGCGCAC
Source organism: Dactylosporangium darangshiense (assembly GCF_039537565.1). Taxonomy (NCBI): domain Bacteria; kingdom Bacillati; phylum Actinomycetota; class Actinomycetes; order Micromonosporales; family Micromonosporaceae; genus Dactylosporangium; species Dactylosporangium darangshiense. The sequence continues at coordinate 117,148 of NZ_BAABAT010000012.1, read as the reverse complement.
CCCCAGGCCGGGCGCGTCGGGCAGGACCACCTCGGCGCCGTCGTAACGCAGGCCGCCCGTCACCGGGGACGACGCGAGCCACCAGGCGGCGTCGAGGTCGGAGACGACCGTGGTGCCGAGCGCGGACACGAGGCTCGCCGCGGCGCCCACGCCCACCTGCGTCTCCATCATCGAGCCGACCATCGTGCCGATGTCGTGCGACGCGGCCAGTTCCAGCAGGGTGCGGGCGATGGACAGGCCGCCGCACTTGGCCAGCTTGACGTTGACCATGTCGGCGGCGCGGCGGTGGATCACGGCGACCAGGTCGCGCAGGCCGAAGACCGACTCGTCGGCCAGGATCGGGACGTCGACCCGCGCGGTGACCCAGGCGAGGCCCTCGAGGTCGTGCATGGGGACGGGCTGTTCGACGAGCTCGAGGTCCAGGGCCGCGTCCTGCATGGCGCCGATCGCGCGGACCGCCTCGCGCGGGGTCCAGCCCTGGTTGGCGTCCAGGCGGATGCGCACGCCGGGGCCGGCGGCCTCGCGGATGCGGCGGATGCGGTGGACCTCGTCGGCGGGGGACGACTTGCCGACCTTGACCTTGAGTACCGTGAAGCCCTCGGCGACCCTCGCGGCGGCCGCGCTGTCGCCGGCGGAGAGGGTGACGTCGGTCGGGACGCGCAGCTGCGTGCCGCCGAGCAGGCGGACCAGGGGGATGCCGAGGCGCTGGGCGGCGAGGTCGTGCAGCGCGGTGTCCACGGCGGCGCGGGCGCCGCCGTTGCCCACCACCGCGCCGTGCACGGCCCGGCAGTTGGCCGCCAGATCGGCGGCGTCGCGGCCGATCAGCAGCGGGGCCAGCACCTCCTCCACACAGGCCCGCGCGCCGGCCACCGAGTCGCCGGTGACCTTCCAGACCTGCGGGGACTCGCCGAAGCCCGAGCGGCCGTCGTCGTCGACGATCTCGACGAGCAGGCTCTCGACCGTGGTGGCGGTGCGCAGGGCGGTGACGAACGGGGTGTGCAGCGGGACGCTGACGGGGTGGGTGCGCACGGCGGCGATGGTCACTGGTGTCTCCTGCTGTACTGCTCGGCCGAGATCCGGGCGATCGCCCGGCAGGCGCGCTCGTCGTAGTCGTCGGGCACCGCGTCCTCGCCGGCGCCGGTGCACACGGCGATGACGTACGCCGGGGCGTCGGGCGGATACACCACGCCGGCGCTGTGGCGGATTCCCGTCATCCAGCCGTTCTTGTGTGCCACTCGCACGCCGTCCGGGAGGCCGGCGGCCAGGTCCTGGCGCCACTCCTGGGCGGCCAGCAGGTCCAGCATCTCGGCGGTGGCCTCGGGGCCGGCCAGCCTGCCCAGGTGCAGGGCGCCGAAGAGCGCCGCCAGGTCGGCCGCCGTGACGACGTTGTCCAGGCCGGCGTCTCTGGCGGCGTAGTCCTCGATGCCGCGGGCCGTCACGCTGTTCGTCGCGCCCGCCAGGCGCCACACCTCGGCCACCGCCGGGAGGCCGACCCGGGCCAGGAGCAGGTTGGTGGCCAGGTTGCTGGAGCGCACGATCATCCGGCGGGCCAGCCAGCGCGCGGGTACCGATGCGCCGAGGCGGGTCCAGACCTGGTCCTCGTCGTCGTAGCCGCGGTCGTTGGCGTACCGCGAACCGTCGCCCAGGGCCGAGGGGAAGTCGTTCACGACCGGGAGCGGGGCGTCCAGGTCCAGATCCGCGCGGTACAGCGCCGCGAGCACGGCGACCTTCATCGTGCTCGCCGCGCCATAGCCGTGGTCGGGTTGCCGGGCGGTGTTCGCGGATCCGCCCGGCGGCCCGATCCAGTAGGAAAGTCTCACTGCTTCACGTAGGCGTTGGAGAATGCCAGGTTGCCGAAGATGCTGTCGATGAACAGGCCGCCGGCCTTCGAACCGTGGACCGTGGTGGTCACCTGGACGTACAGCGGCACCACCGGAGCGTACTCCCGCATGATCTTCTCATCCAGCTTCGCCCACTCGGCGCCCTGCTGGTCGGTCGGCATGGCGAGCACCCGGTCGAACTCGGCATTGAGGGCGGAGGCGTTGAGGTAGGAGGCGCCGTTGTTGCTGCCGTCGGCCTTGATGGCGCGGCCGTCGTACAGGACCGGCAGGATCGCCGCGCCGCTGGGCCAGTCCGCACCCCAGGAGCCGATGTACATGTCCCAGGGGTTGTCCTTCTTCTTCGTCTCGTCCAGGAACGAGTCGGCCGGGATCGCCTTCAGGGTGATCTTGAAGCCGGCCTTCTCCAGGTTGCCCTTGAGCTGGGTGCTCAGCGCCTGGTTGGTGGCGTCGTCCTGGAAGCCGAGCACGAGGTCCTTGGTGGTACCGCCGAGCAGCTCCTTGGCCTTGGCCGGGTCGCCGGTCTTGCCCGCCGGGTACGCGTCGTAGTTCTTCCACCCGATCGTCGAGGGCGGCATCAGCGTGGTGACCGGGGCGGCCAGGGACGAGCCGCCGAGGGTCTTGATCAGGCCGTCGCGGTCGATGGCGTAGTTGAGGGCCTGGCGCACCTTGAGGTCGGTGACCCGCTGGTTGTTGATGGTGAGCGTGTAGTGCTGCGGGGTCGGCTCCTGGATGATGCGGTCCTTCAGCGCCGGGTCGCCCATCACCTTCGAGATCAGCGACGGGTCGACGCCGTCCCACGACGCCGCGCCCTGGTCGGCACCGCTGTCGGCGAGGATGCGGTTGGTCTGGGTGACCGGGTCGGCGCCGAACTGCCACACGAACGAGTCCGGGTACTGGTGGCGCACGGCGTCCGTCGCCGGGTCCCAGGCGGTGTTGCGCTCGAAGGTGATCTGGGTGCCCGCCTCGTTCTTCGTGATCTTGTACGGCCCCGAGGCGACGGGCTTCTGGTCGTACTGGGTCCCGGTGTCCTTCGCGGCCGGCACGGGCGCGGTGGCCGGCAGGGAGGCGGCGAAGGGCAGGTCGCAGTGCGCCTTGTTGAAGGTGAGCTTCAGGGTCTTGTCGTCGGGCACGCTGAGCCCCGGCGGCAGCGAGCTCTTGTTGTTCTTGAAGTCGAACTTGGTGTCGAACTGGGGCGTGTCGGCGAGCCACTCCTGGATGTAGGTGGGCCCGCCGGTCAGCGACAGGTCGAAGGAGCGTGCAATGCCGTAGGCGACGTCCTTGGCCGTGATCGGCGAGCCGTCCTCGAACTTCACGCCGTCCTTGATGGTGAACTGCCAGACCTTGCAGTCCTTGTTCACGTCGGTGCCGGGCGTGGTGGCGAGGTCGCCGACGAGCGTGACGTGGCCCTTGCCGTCGTCCTTGAAGGTGGTGAGGCGGCGCACGAACAGCTGGGAGGCGTTGAGGCCGGCGAAGCTGTAGGTGCGCTGCGGGTCGAGGTGGGAGATCTTCGACTGCCGCAGGATGGTGACCGTGCCGCCCTTGGCGGCGCCGGGCACCTCGGGCGCGGGGCCCATCGAGTCCTTCGGGTCGGACGCGATCGCGCCGGTGGCCTGCCGGTTGGTGTCCACCGCCGGCTCGTCGCCGCCCTTCTTGTTGTTGGTGCACGCGCCGAGCGCCGCGACGAGCGGCACCAGGGCGACGGCCGTCATGAGCCTGCGTCGCATGTGGACCTCCGGAGAGCCAGCACCGGTCATCGCAACCGGATTCGCGGATCGATCGTGGTGTAGAGCGCGTCAACGACGATGTTGGCGACGACGATGAAGGCCGCGGCCAGCAGCACCGTCCCCATGATCGTCGGCAGGTCGCCGTCGCGGACGGCGTCGATGGCGGTCCGCCCGAGGCCGCGGAACCCGAACGTGGTCTCGGTGATCACCGTGCCGCCCAGCGCCGTGCCGACGTCCAGGCCGGCGGCGGTGACCAGGGGCGTGATGGCCGCGCGCAGCACGTGCCGGCGCACGACGGTCCGCTGCCGCAGGCCCTTGGCCATCGCGGTGCGCACGAAGTCCTCCGACATCGTCTCCAGCATCTGGGCGCGCGACAGCCGGGCGTACACGGCGGAGAACAGAAACGCCAGGGTGCACCAGGGCAGCACGAGCGCGGTGCACCAGGCGAGCGGGTCATCGAGCAGCGGCGTGTAGTGCGGGTACGGCAGCACCTTGAGCGTGTAGACGAACACCAGCAGCAGGACGCCGCCGACGAAGTACAGCTGCATGGAGGCGCCGGAGAGGGAGAAGCCGATGGCGAGGCGGTCGAACACGGTGCCGCGGCGCAGCGCCGAGAGCATGCCGAGGCCGATGCCGAGGGCGAGCCACAGCACGGACGCGGGGATCACGATGCTCAGCGTCACCGGGATGACCCGCCCGATGGTCTGGCTGACCGGCTCGTTGTTGACATAGCTGTACCCCAGGCACGGCGCCGGGCAGTTCTCGCGCCCGACGAAGACGCCGCTCATGTACCGCAGATACTGCTTCGGCTTCGGATCGTTGAGCCCGAGCTCGGCGCGCACCCGCTCCAGCCGCTGCGCGTCGCAGTTCTTCGGGCACATGGCGGTGGCCGGGTCGCGCGGCAGGGCGAAGAACATCGCGAACGTGACGATGCTGACCGCGAACAGCGTCAGCGCGCCCAGCAGCACCCGGCGCAGCAGGAAGGATCCCATGGCGGCCTACCGCAGCGACTTCGGGTCGAGCGCGTCGCGCAGGGCGTCGCCGAAGAGGTTGAAGGCCAGCACGAGCACGAAGATGGTGACGCCGGGGAACAGCACGTAGGCCGGGTCCGTCTGCAGGTAGTTGAGGCTGCGGAAGATGGTGCGCCCGAAGTCGGGCGTCGGCTCGAGCATGCCGATGCCGAGGAAGGACAGCGCCGCCTCGCCGGTGATGTACGCCGGGATCGACAGCGAGAACGCGACCAGGATCGGCGCGCCGAGGTTGGGCAGCAGCTCCCGGAACAGCACGCGCCCGAGCCGGGCGCCGCTGGCCCGGGCCGCCTCGACGAACTCCCGCTCGCGCAGCGACAGCACCTGCCCGCGCACCAGCCGGGCGGTGGTGGTCCAGCCGAACGCGGTGAAGACCGTGATGAGCACGATGACCCGGAACCAGCCGGGCACCGCCTCGCGGGGGCCGTAGAAGTGCAGCTCGATGGGGCGGATGACGGCCAGGGTGAAGATGAGGAACGGCAGCGCCAGGGTCACGTCGGTGACCCAGTTGAGGACGGCGTCGACCCAGCCGCCGAGGTACCCGGCGACGATGCCGAGCAGCACCCCGACCACCGTGGTCATCAGCGCCGCGGCGAAGGCGATGCCGAGCGAGGTGCGCATCCCGTAGACCATCTGGATGAACAGGTCGCGGCCCTGCCCGGGCTCGAGGCCGAACCAGTGCGTGCCGGTGACGCCGCCGGCGACGCCGTAGGGCAGCCCGAACCGGTCCAGGTCCTCCTGGAACGTGTCCTGCGGGTGGATGCCGTACGCCGCGCCGATCAGCGGCGCCGCGAGGGCCACCACGACCAGCAACGCCGACACGATCCCGCTGGCCAGCGCCGCGCGGTCCCGGCGCAGGCGCAGCCAGGCGGCCCGGCCGGGCGAGCGGGTGCTCATCGCGGCGGGCGCCGGGGCGGCGTCCAGGGGCGTGCTGCTCATGTGCCCCCTTCGCCTACGTAGTTTGTCGCCGTCTTGTAACTTGGCTACGAAAATAAGCTACAACGACGCATGCGCATGAGTGAAGCTTCGTAACGACTTCATCTCGGTTGTTGGCGGCCACCGGATACGCTCCTGCCGTGCTGCGGGTGGTGCGCCTGGTCCTCGCCGCCGTCGTCACGCTGTGTGCGTGCGGCGGGCTGGTGCGCCTCTACGCGCCGCCCGGCGGCGCCGAGCGCCAGCTGGCCTTCATCCGCTCCGCGCTGGACGCCGGCGCCGGCGAGCAGGCGCAGGGGATGTTCCCGGAGGGCTACTTCTTCCTGCACGCCCTCTACGGGATCGCCTGGGTCGACGTCGGGCGGCACGCGACCGACCGCGCGAAGGCGCTGCGCGAGGCGCGCTGGGCACTGTCGCAGTTGGACGGTCCACAGGGGACGGCGCCGTTCAGCGCCGAGCTGGCGCCCCGCTACGGCGTGTTCTACGCCGGCTGGACCAACTGGCTGCGCGGCGGGATCCTGTCGCTGCAGGACCCGGGCGCGCGCGATGCGGGCGAGGCCGAGCGGTTCGAGGCGGCCTCGCGCGAGCTCGCGGCGGCGTTCGACGCCTCGCAGACGCCGTTCCTGACCGCCTACCCCGGCCAGTCGTGGCCGGTCGACTCCACCGTCGCCATCACCTCGCTGCGGCTGCACGACAGGCTGATGCCGCAGCGGTACGCCGGGACGGTCGCCCGCTGGCTCGACGCCGCCCGGGCGCGGCTGGACCCGGCGACCGGGCTGCTGCCGCACGTGACCGACCCGTCGACGGGGCGGCCGCTGCAGGGCGCGCGGGCCAGCTCCCAGAGCGTCATCGCCCGGTTCCTGCCCGACGTCGACCCGGCGTTCGCGCGGGAGCAGTACCTGCGCTTCCGGGAGCTGTTCGTGGCCCGGCCGCTCGGCATCGGGCCGGCCGTGCGCGAGTACCCGAAGGGCACCGACGGCCCCGCCGACGTCGACAGCGGGCCGCTGCCGCTCGGGGTGTCGCTGTCGGCCACGGTCGTGACGATCGGGGCGGCGCGGGTCGAGGGCGACGATGCGCTCGCCTCGGCGCTGTCCAGCTACGGCGAGCTCGCGGGGGTGCCGCTGCCCACCTGGCACACCAAGCGCTACGCCCTCGGGCTGATGCCGGTCGGCGACGCCTTCCTCGTCTGGGCGCGCACCGCGCAGCCCTGGGTGTCGCCGCCGCCGGCCGCGCCGCCCGCCGTCATCGGTCCACTGTGGAGGGCGCCGTTGACGGTGCTACTCCTGCTGGTCGCGATCGCGCCCTGGCTGCCCCGGATCCGCCGGCGGTACCTCGATGCCCAGCGGGGCAAGCAGCGCGGCGACGGCCCGGGCATAGGCGGCGTGGTCGACGCCGTCGTCCCAGAGCGTCTGTAGGACGAGGCCCTGGTAGATGGCGATGAGCACGCGGGCGAGCGCGTCGGGCTCGGCCACGGCGCCGTCCAGGGCGGCCGCGGCGAGGCGCCGAGGCCGGTCGACGTTGTCGCGGGCCATCTCGCGGATGAGCGGGGAGCGGACCGTCTCGGCCCACACCTGCACGGCCAGGCGCAGCTCCCGGGCCGCGGCCGGGTCGCCGACGCCGCGCAGCACCTCCAGGTAGCCCGCGGCCGGGTCGTCGCCGAGCATGGCGGTGCGCCGCTCGTGCCACTCGGCGACGATGGCGGCGATCATGTCGTCCTTGCCGGTGAAGTACCGATAGATGAGGCCCGCGCTGATGCCGGACTCCTTGACGATGTCCTGCATCGACGTGCGGTGGAAGCCCTCCCGGGCGAAGCAGGCCGCGGCGGCGTCGAGGATCTGCCGGCGGCGGGCCGCGAAGTGCTCGCTGTCAACCTTGGGCATCCGCCACCGCGATCCGGTAGAACTCGGCGGTCGGCTCGTCGCGGCCCAGCGGTGCGAGGTAGCGCGCGGCGGCGTCGCGGGTGGACACGTCCTCGACCAGGCGCAGCCCCCGCTCGGCTAGGTACGCGGGCAGCTGCGCCGGGCGGAAGCCGAACGTCCACGGCTCCCCGCCGCGGCGCACGGCGTCGTGCCACTCCTCGACGCCGTCGAAGCCGCCGGTGCCGTCCAGCGCGGCCCGGTCGACGTAGGTGAACACGATCCGGCCGCCGGGCGCGAGCAGCGCGGCCAGGGCCCGCAGGGTGGCGTCGACGGCCTCGGCGCTCAGGTAGTTGGTGACGCCCTCCCAGACCACGACGGCGGGCGTCGCGGCGTCGAACCCGGCCGCGGCGAGCGCCGGCCCGAGCGCGTCGACGGCGAGGTCCACGGGCACGAACCGCACCCGCGCCGCCAACGCGGCCGGCACCCGGCGGCGCTTGGTGGCCTGGGTCGCCGGGTGGTCGACCTCGAAGGCGACGGGCGCGACGATACGGTGTGCGCGGTTGTCGAAGCCGGCGCCGAGCAGTACCAGTTGCCGGGCGCCGCCGTCGACCGCGGCGCGGACGAGGTCGTCGATCAGCCGGGTGCGCACCACCGCCGAGGCGCGCGGGCCGCCGGCGTAGCGGGTGTCGATGTACCGCACGATCCAGCGGTGCACGGGCGGGATGCGCGAGGCGGCGACGACCGCGCGGTACCGCGGCGAGAGCATGCGCGACGCGAGGCCGTCGTCAAAGAGCCGGTCGCCGCGGCGGCTCGTTTCCAGGGCGCGGAACAGGGCCACGTGCTCCGCCGAGCGGCTGCTGCCTTCCATGTCGCCGATAATACTGAATGAACGTCCATTTTCACGCGTGCGCGCTGCTCGACTTCGACCGCTCGGTCTGCCTACTGTTGATCGCGATGCGGCCCGCGCCCGACGGGCCGCCGGTCGAGGATCGCCGTGGCTGAACTCCCGTTGCCGGAACAGCTTCCTTTGGAGGAGCACCGCGCCGCCCTGGTGGGCTACTGCTACCGGATGCTCGGGTCGCCCTTCGACGCCGAGGACGCCGTGCAGGAGACCCTGCTGCGGGCCTGGCGCAACGCCGACCGGTTCGACCCCTCGCGGGCGCCGCTGCGCGGGTGGCTCTTCGCGATCGCGACCAATGTCTGCCTGGATCTGCTGCGGGCAGCGCGGCGTCGCGGCCTGACCGTGAACCTGGGGCCGGCGGCGGAGCCGGGTGCGGCTCTCGGGGTACCGTATCCGGATCTTGATCTTGTTTTTCCGGCGCCGGACGGGCTCGTCGTGCCGTCGTCGGGCGATCCGGCGGACATCGCGGTGCAGCGGGACACGGTCCGGCTGGCGTTCGTCGCGGCGCTGCAGGCGTTGCCGCCGCGACAGCGGGCCGTCCTGATCCTGCGCGACGTGCTCGCGTGGTCGGCGGCCGAGGTCGCCTCGCTGCTGTCGACGTCGGTGGCGGCGGTGAACAGCGCGTTGCAGCGTGCGCGGGCGGGGCTGTCCGCGCCGGTGGCGGCGCAGCCGATCGACGAGGGGCTGTTGCGGCGGTACGTGCGGGCGTTCAACGACAACGACGTGGATGCGCTGGTCGCGGTGCTGCACGAGGACGCCACGATGTCGATGCCGCCGTTGCCGTTCTGGCTTCGGGGCCGTGCCGCGCTGCTGGAGGCGATGTCCGCCTCGGGCGCCTGCGCGGACGCCACGCTGGTCCGCTGCGGCTCGTCGTCGTTCCTCCAGTACCGCAACGGCTCACCTTTCGCCGTGGTGGTTCTGGAGTGCCGTGACGGACAAGTCGGACATGTCACGACTTTTCTCGATAATTCGCCACTACAGGCCATGTTCGCTCGCTTCGCCGACGATTTCGCGACGGCGCCGGCGTAACAGCGGGCGTGTTCTGGCACACCGCCGCTGCGCCGATGATTTCGCGACGGCGCCGGCGTAGTACCGGTCATGACAGAGTTCTGGCACACCGCGTCCGGCTCCGGCGACCCGGTCGTCCTGCTGCACGGCGGCTTCAGCGACAGCCGCGACTTCGACACCAGCCTGACCGCCCTGGCCGACGCCTACCGCGTCTTCGCCTACGACCGCCGCGGCCACGGCCGCACCCCGGACCGCGACGGCCCGCTCACCATGTCGGTGCTCTCGTCCGACGCCGTCGACTTCCTGACCACGCAGGTCGGCGGCCCCGCGGTCCTGTGCGGGTACAGCGCGGGCGGCACCGTGGCCCTGCACACCGCGCTGCGCCGCCCCGACCTGGTGCGGGCGCTGGTGCTGATCAGCACCGCGTACTCGGTCGACGGCATGCTCTTCGCCCCCTCCGCCGACGCGCCGCTCCCGCCGCCGGTCGTGGCGCGCTATGCGGAGGTCTCCCCCGACGGCGCCGACCACCTCCCGGTGGTCCAGGCCAAGATCGCCGACGCGGTGGCGACCGAGCCCGCCCTGATCCCGTCCGACCTGGCGGCGATCACCTGCCCGACGCTGCTGGTGACGGCGGACGACGACCTGGTCACGTTGTCGCACACGGCATCGCTGCTGGCCGCGCTGCCCGACGCCCGCCTGGCGGTCCTCCCCGCGACGTCGCACCTGCTCCTGCTGGAGGCCCCCGAGCAGGCGACGTCGTTGATCCGCACCTTCCTGGCCGGCGCCTCCACTCCCCCGAAGACCCTGATGCCGCTGCGCCGCGCCGGGCGCGGGTGAGGCGGCCGCGTGCTACCGGGTGCGACGGCTCGGCTGCCTGAGCCGCGCACGGCTGCGAATGCGCTCGATCCGGGCTTCCGCGAGGCCCGGGTCGAGCATCCCCAGCCGGGCCCGCCGCTCGAGCCGGTACGCCACCACGTCCCCCAACGCCGCGTCCCCGCCCTTGCGCCACCGCTTGGTGTCCCACATGGACTTCTTCGCGCCCAGCCGCTCCTCGGTGCGCTCGGCGGCCTCGCCGTCGTCGGCCCCGAGCGGTCCGGCGGCTCCCGCCAGCAGCTGGCGCTCGCGGTGCCGATCGGCCCGGTTGGGGAACCGCTTGTTGCGCCGGATGTTGCGGCGGGAGCTCTTGTCGTTCTCCCCGTACGCGTTGCGGCCGTCGAGGGCGTAGCTCAGCGCCTTCTTCTCCTGCGGGTCCTTTCTCGACATCGCCCCACGGTAGGGCCGCCGGGCGCGATCGAGCATGGTGTTTTCCGGTCTCGCGCGTGCCCGCGACATGCGGGTCGGGTCGGGGCTGGGTCTGGGCTGCGGCGGTTCGGCTCGTGGCGTGTGCCGCAAAAGTCGTTCGGCGGCGGGGGCTGCCGGACTGTCCTCCTGACGGTACCAGGCCCGAAAAAAGCCGATCTTGGCGCGAACACCTAGCGTGCGCCGACGTTACCCACGGTAGCGACTAGAGGCCCAGGTCCGACAGCGAGGCGTTGCGCTCGCCGGTTACCACCAGCCTGCCCACGTGGCGGTGGGGGTCGGGCTCGGTGTCGGCGTCCGTTGCGGTGGCCACCGTCTCCAGAGTTGACCAGACCTCGGCCAAGGCCGTGGGGGTGCCTTGCAGGTACAGCGACGGGGAGCCGCGCAGCTCCACCGCCAGCGGGCCCTCCGTGTGGTGCTGGACCACCGTGCCGTTGAGGATCTGGACCTCGTGCGTGGCGGGGGCGGCGCGCAGCGCTGCCGCCAGGGCGCGTAACGCTGCTGGGGTGCCGGCCAGGTCGAGGTCGTCGCCGTGTACGCGTAGGCGGCAGCTGCGCTCATCGTTCATGGGGAACATTCTGCTGTACGTGACGCAGCGGCCCGCGTTGTGGCGAACGCGGGCCGCTGCTGCGAAAGGGAAGGGAAGCAAAGGGGAACTCTGTGTTACGGGGCCTCGCCCAGCGTCACGGTCACGGTCTGGTCGCTGCCGTTGCGGTTGACGACGACCGGGACCTTGTCGCCGGCCTTTGCTGCCTGGACGGCGTTGATCAGGGTCGTGGCGTCGTTGATCGTCGCGGTGCCGAACTTGGTCACGGTGTCGCCGGTCTTCAGGCCGGCCTTGTCCGCGGGGCCGCCGGCGACCACGCCGCCGATCAGGGCGCCGCCGCCGCTGCCGTCGGTCAGTTGGACGCCGAGGTACGGGTGGCTGACCTTGCCGCCCTTCACCAGCTGGTCGGCGGCCAAGCGGGCGCGGTTCGCCGAGATCGCGAAGCCCACGCCGATGTTGCCGTTGCTGTTCTCGCCCGCGGTGGCGATCGCGGTGTTGATGCCGACGACCTCGCCCTTGAGGTTGACCAGGGCGCCGCCGGAGTTGCCCGGGTTGATGGCGGCGTCGGTCTGGATGGCGTCGGCTATCGACTTGCCGCCCTGCTCGCCGGAGATGGTGCGGTGCAGGGCGCTGACGATGCCGGCCGTCACCGAGCCCTGCAGGCCCAGCGGGCTGCCGACCGCGAGGACCGTGTCGCCTACGCGCAGTGCGTCGCTGTCGCCGAACTTGGCCGGGGTCAGGCCCGACACGCCCTGGACCTTGATGACGGCGATGTCGCCGGCCGGGTCGGTGCCCACCACCTTCGCGGGGGCGGTCTTGCCGGTGCTGAAGGTCACCGTCAGCTGCTGGGCGCCCTGTACGACGTGGTTGTTCGTGATGATCTGGCCGTCCGCCGTCATGATGACGCCCGAACCCTCGGCCTCGCCCGTGGAGATGTCGACCACGCTGGGCAGCACGGCCTCGGCCACGCCGCCGACCGAGGAGCGGTCCAGGTTGGGCGCCGGGTCGCGCGTCACCACCGTTGGAGCGGCGGCCGGCTTGTCGTCGGCCAGCTGGGTGGCTATCACGCCGCCGCCGAAGGCCGATGCCGCTGCCAGCACGATGGCGCAGATGGCGATGGCGGCGATCCGGCCGCCTCGGCCCGGGCGGGGCGGCTGGGCGTAGCCGGGCTGTCCGTACGGGGGTTGGCCGTAACCGGGCTGCGCCGGCGGGTAGCCGGGCGGGGGCGGGGCGCCGTGGTGGCCGTACGGCGGCAGGCCCAGCTGGCCGAAGTTCGCCGTTTGACCGACATTTCCGTAATGGCCGGGCAGGCCGGACGTCGGGACCGGCGTGGTCGCGAAGGAGGCGGTGTGCCCGTTCGTGGCCGGGCGGCTCCACGGCGATCCGGGCGCCGGCATGCCCGGGGCAGGAGCGCCGGACGCAGGAGCACCGGAGGCCGGAACACCCGAGGCGGGAATCCCCGACGCCGGGAACGCCTGGGTAGGCGCCGGCGAACCACCAGGAGGGGCGAAACCGGGCGAAACGGAAGCAGCCGGCAAGGAACCGAACGCCGGAGGAGCCGGCGGCGAGACAGAGGCCGCCGCGGGACCGGACGACGCGGGGGCCGTCCACGGATCGGAAGACACGGGAGCCGGCCACGGATCGGGGTCGGCCGCGAAGGACGCGGGTGCCGGTGAAGGAGCGGATGAGGTGGGAGACGACGGCGCAGGAACGGGCGCCGGCGGGGAAGACAACGACGGGGACGGCGGGGGCCAGGACGCCTGGGGCGGCGGGGCCGCGGCGGGCGCCGGCGACGGCGCAGACCCGGACGCCGGCTCCGAGGTCGGCGGCGGCGCGGTGGGGCCGGGGGTCTCAGCGGCGTTCAGCGGGGCGTCCCACGGGCGGTCCTGGTCACTCATGGTGTCCAGACTGCACAGCTCTGCTTCCGCCAAACTGGATTCTCCCTGGGAGAAAGCCGAGAGTCGCAAAACGGTCACGGCGCGCGCGGCCCGCCCGAACGGGCCGCGCGACGCCGAAACGGGTCAGGGGGTCCAGTCGGGGCGCAACGGGTACGACGAGACGCCGTCCTTCGTGGTCTTCGTGGCCAGGATCTGGTGGAGCTGGATCTCGTTGCGCTCGAAGGCCAGGCGCGAGCCGGCCATGTACAGGCCCCAGACGCGAGCGGTGCCCAGGCCGACCTCGGCCACGCACTCGTCCCAGTGTTCCACCAGGTTGCGGTTCCAGCCGGCGAGCGTCAGGGCGTAGTGCAACCGCAGGTTCTCCTCGTGCTGGACCTCGAAGGCGGCGTCGTGCACGGCGCTGACGAGGCGGCCCGGGGAGGCGAGCTCGCCGTCGGGGAACACGTAGCGGTCGATGAAGGCGCCGGGCTTGTGCGAGGCGCGGTTGTCGGAGCGGGTGATGCAGTGGTTGAGCAGGCGGCCGCCGGGCTTGAGGCGGTCGCGCAGGGCGCCGAAGTACCGCGGGTAGTTGCGCACGCCGATGTGCTCGGTGAGGCCGATGGAGCTGACGGCGTCGAAGTGCTCCAACGGGGCGTCGCGGTAGTCCAGGTAGCGGACCTCGGCGAGGTGGGACAGGCCCTCGCGCTCGATGGCGGCCTGCGCCCAGGCGGCCTGCTCCTTGGACAGCGTGACGCCCAGGGCCTTCACGCCGTACTCGCGGGCGGCGTGGCGGACCATGCCGCCCCAGCCGCAACCGACGTCGAGCAGGCGCTGGCCGGCCTTCAGGGCGAGCTTGCCGGCCACGAGGTCGTACTTGTTGGCCTGGGCCTGCTCGAGGGTGTCGGACTCGGAGCGGTAGCAGGCGCAGGTGTACGTCATCGACGGGCCGAGCACCATCTCGTAGAAGCGGTTCGACACGTCGTAGTGGTGGTGGATGGCCTCGGCGTCGCGGCCGCGGGCGTGGCGCAGGCCGAGGCCGGCCAGGGTGCGCTTCCACCCGGGGGTGGCCTCCTGCGGCGGCGGCGCCGGCGGGAGCAGGCGCTCCCAGCCGAGGCCGCGGACGAGGCGCAGGGCCTCGCCGGGGGTCGGCATGTGCAGCTGCAGGCCGGTGGCGAGCTGGCGCAGCACCTCGTAGGGATCGCCGGGGTGCGCGCCGCGGACCTCGAGGTCGCCGGTCACGTAGGCGCGGGCCATGCCGAGGTCGCCGGGGGCCGTCAGCACGTAGGACAGGCCGCGCTCGGAGGCGACGTGCAGGCCGATGGCGGCGTCCTCGGGGCCGACGGCGCTGCCGTCGTAGGCGGTGATGCGCACGCTCGGCTCGCCCTTGGTGACGGCCCGGACGATGTCGGCGACGGTGGGCACGGGCGGCCGGCGGCGGGGCTGGCCGGGAACGGACCCGCGAGTGTTGCTCGAACGGTATGTGCTGGTCATTTGCGCCCCACAACCTTGTCGTAGAGGTCGGTCAGTCGGTGGCCGGGGTCGTAGCGGTCCTTGGCGGCGCGGTACGCGGTGCCGCCGTAGAGCCGGTCAAAGGTCTCCCGGTCGTAGTAGGCGTCGGAGTACAGGGACTTGTGGCCGCCGAGCTCGAAGACCTTGGCCTCGATCGCCCGGTTGACGTCGCCGTCGGCGGCGCCGGGGACGATCGGGACGGTGCCCCAGAAGCCGACGTTCACGTACGCCTGGCCGGCGTGCATCGGATACAGGGGCCACTCGCGCTCGCGCAGCCGCAGCGGGCAGAGCCAGATCGGGGCCATCGGCACCTCGGCGGCGAACCAGCGCAGGAAGTCGCCGGTGCGTTCCAGCGGCAGCTCGACGTCCTGGACGACCCGCTCGCGGTCGAGCTCGCCGCGCCACCGGCCGACGCGCGCGGCGAGGCCGTAGCGGTTCTCGAGGCGCACGATGCGGTGGTACACGTCCGAGCGGCGGTACCGGCGCGGCCACACCCGGCGCACGGCGGGGACCTGCGCGCCGAAGGCGGACGAGCACCAGAACCAGTCGGTGTCCCAGCGCCACAGGTAGTCGTAGGCGGAGAGCCGGTCGGTGCCCTTCGCGCGCAGCGACCGGTAGTAGATGTCCTGCCCGGTGTAGTCGCTGGTCGGGCCGGGCTCGTCGGTGAACTCGCCGAGCACGAGGTAGCTCTCGCCGGGGCGGAACACGACGCCGTCCATGACGTCGACGTGGCGGCCGTCGTGCGTGCCGGTCTTCATGACGTCGCCGACGGTGGCGAGCAGCTCGTCGATGTCGTCGAAGCGCACGTTGGCCAGGCGCACGCCGGCGGCGATCGGCATGAGCTCGATGCGCAGGCGGGTGGCGTACCCGAGACTGCCCAGCGAGTTCGGGAACGCCGCGAACAGCTCGGCGTGCTCGTTGTCGGGCCGCGCGGTGAGCACCTCGCCGGCGCCGGTGAGGATGTCCAGCTCCAGCACCGACTCGTGCGGCAGGCCGTGGCGGAACGAGGTCGCCTCGATGCCGAGGCCGGTGACGGCGCCGCCGAGGGTGATCGTGCGCAGCTGCGGCACGACCAGCGGCATGAGCCCGTGCGGCAGCGTGGCGTCGACCAGGTCCTCGTAGGTGCACATGCCCTGCACGTCGGCGGTGCGGGCGTCGGGGTCGACCTCGACGACCCCGCCGAGGCCGCTGACGTCCAGGCCGCGGCCGACCTGGGCGCGCGGCCGGAAGAGGTTGGAGGTCTTCTTGGCCAGCCGCACCGCGTCGCCGGGCGGAATGTCGGCGTAGGAGCGTTGCAGGGTCTCGACCGCCCGCCGGTGCGCCGCCCAGCCGACCGGTACCTGAGGTCCCACTCGATCACCTCCCAGTAGGCGAACCACCGTGAAAGTGGAGGCCCGCCTCAGCCAAACTTGCACACGCGGCAAGATCAGCCAACGCCTGGTGACTGAACTCACGCTCCGGGTGACGCTACGAGGTGAGCGACGTCAACCGGCGGGTGAAGAAGCGTCGCTCGGCCTCGCTGCCGGCCAGTTCCAGTGCCTCCCGGTAGGCGTCGGCCGCCTCGGCGTCGCGGCCGAGCCGGCGCAGCAGGTCGGCCCGGGTCGCCGGCAGCAGGTGGTACCCCGCCAGGGCCCCGCTCGAACGCAGCGCGTCGACGAGGGGCAGTGCGGCGGCGGGCCCGTCGGCCATGGCGACGGCGACGGCCCGGTTGAGCTCGACGACCGGGCCGGGCGCGATGCGGGCCAGCTCGGCGTAGAGCCCGGCGATGCGCGGCCAGTCGGTCGCCGCGGCGCTCGGCGCGCCCGCGTGGCAGGCCGCGATCGCCGCCTGGAGCTGGTACTTCCCGGCGCTCCCGCGCCGCCGCGCCCGCTCGAGCAGCGCGACGCCCTCGTCGATCGCCGCCCGGTCCCAGCCGCCGCGGTCCTGGCGGTCCAGCGGGACGAGGTCGCCGGCGGCGTCGACGCGCCCGGTCCGGCGGGCCTCGTGCAGCAGCATGAGGGAGAGCAGCCCGAGCGCCTCCGGCTCGTCGGGCATGAACCCGGCCAGCACGCGGGCCAGGCGGATCGCCTCGCCGGTGAGCTCGGCCCGCAGGCCGCCGCTGTAGCCGGCGTTGAACAGCAGGTACAGCACGGTGAGCACGGCGTCGAGCCGCTCGGGCAGCAGGTGTGCGGGCGGCACCCGGAAGGGGATGCCGGAGCGGCGGATCTTGTTCTTGGCGCGCACGATCCGCTGCGCCATCGTGGGCTCGGGCACCAGGAACGCCCGAGCGATCTCGGCCGTGGTCAGCCCGGCGAGGCTGCGCAGGGTCAGGGCGACCCGGGCCTCCAGCGACAGCGCCGGGTGGCAGCAGGCGAAGATCAGCTCGAGGCGGTCGTCAGGTACCGCGGGCGCGTCGTCGTCGAAGGGGTCGAACGGGTCGAAGGGGTCGGGCATCGCAACCTCCCGGAGCACGGCGGCCTCGCGCAGCTTGTCGGCCTCGAGGGCACGGCGGCGCAGCCGGTCGAGGGCCCGGTTGCGCGCGGTCGTGGTGAGCCAGGCGCCGGGGCGGCGCGGCACGCCGTCGGCCGGCCAGCGGCTCAGCGCCCGGGCGAACGCGTCCTGGGCGCACTCCTCGGCGAGGTCCCAGTCGCCGGTGAGCCGGATCAGCGCGGCGACGATCCGGCCCCACTCCTCGCGGTACGCGTCCGCCACCGCGGCCCGCACGTCCTCGCACAACAGTTCGGCCTCCTCCGGCGCGTTTGCCATGACGACGAACGGCGGGCGCCGGATCGGACAGCTCTTGGCACCGCGGACGTGGCAGCGGAGGGCCGCCAGGCCCGCAGCGGTTCGCCCAGTCTGGCTCGATGAGGCTTCGCTGTAATCGACCCAGACCAGGCGCTGGTGGCAATTACGGTCTGTAAGTGACGCGGCCCGAGTCCTATCTCAGGTTCTTGAACCACGCGCTCCAGGCCGACTCGATCTCCGCGGCCGGCGTCCCGGTGAAGTCGTGTACGGCGACCGCGTCCGCGCCGCCGAACGCCGAACGGCCGAAGAGGCGGATCAGGGCGCCCTCGGTGCGCAGGCCGGCGAAGTGCGGGTGGCGGTAGTCGACGACCGCCTCGACCGGTCCGGTGACCGGCGCGTCGAACCACACCGTCTCGCCCTGCTCCGCGTCGCCGGTGACGGCCCGGACCAGGGCCGCGAAGTCGTGCGGCGCGGGCGCGTCGATGCTCGCCCAGGTGGCCGGGCGGCCGCGGAAGTGCAGCAGGTACTGCGCGAAGGTGTGCAGGTAGAAGTCGGTGTGCTGGCTCGCGCCGTCGTACTGCTGCTCCCAGTCGTCGACGAAGATGCCGCTGTGCACATAGCGGAAGTGCGCGCCGCCCTCGACCGGGGTGACGACGTGCTCCAGCTCGTTGAACCAGCCCTCGGGGCCCTCCATGCGGCTGACCACCCGGTGCGGCGGGTCCCACACGGTCACGGTGCCGCCGAAGCCGGCCGCGCCGCCCTCGCGCGGCTCGTACTCGACCGGCCACAGCCAGCCGGCCGTGCCGCCGGTGAACCCGTTGAAGACGTCGACCTGGCCGACCGGCAGCGTGCCCTCGCGCACGATCTCGAATCGCTTCCCCACGCAGGCAGCCTAGGTCATTCCCCGCGGGCGGGGCCGGTCCTCGGCCAGCAGAGGCACGGTGGGCTCATGACGGTGAAGGATCTGGCCACGCTGACCCCGAGCGGGTACCCGGCGGTCTCGCTGCTGATGCCGACCCATCGCAAGGCGCCGGGGAACCAGCAGGACCCGATCCGCCTGCGCAACCTGCTGTCGGAGGCCCGCCGCCGCCTCGAGTCCGACGAGACCGTGCCGCGGGACGTGGCCAACCAGGTGTACGACGAGATCGCGACGGCGGCCGAGCGCGTCGACCTGCGGCACACCGGCGAGGGCCTTGCACTGTTCGCCTCGCCCGGCCAGGTGCACGTGCGCCTGCTGGAGAGCCCGGTGCAGGAGCGGGTCGTCATCGCCGACACCTACGAGGTGCGCGACGTCGTCGCCGACGCGGCCCGCCGCCACCGGTACTGGGCGCTGGTGCTCTCCGAGCAGCCGACCCGGCTGTGGAGCGGCGACGGCCCCGACCTCGTCGAGGTGAGCTCGCACGGCTTCCCGTTCACCCACGAGGGCCCCGGCGGCACGATGGGCCTGCCCCGCGACTACGGCCAGAACCCCAGCGCGCACCGCGACGAGCGGCACCGGCAGTTCTTCCGCGACATCGCCACGGCGCTCACCGACATCGACAGCCTCGACACGCGGCCGGTGTTCGTCCTCGGCGTCGAGCGCTACCTGGCGCTCTTCGAGCAGGTCTGGGGCCGCCCGTTCGCCGGCACCGTGACCGGCAACTACGACCACGCCGGCGCGCACGAGGTGTATCAGCTGCTGGCGCCGCGCCTGGCCGCGTACACGGCGATGGAGCAGGTCGCGGCCCTGGAGTCGCTGGACGCGGCGCGCGGCGCGAACCGCTTCGCCGCCGGCCTGCCGGAGGTGTGGTCCCTGGCGCAGCAGGGCCGCGGCGCGCACCTGCTGGTCGAGGAGGGCTACCACAGCCCCGCCTGGGTTCACGAGGACCACCTGCACCCGCCGGAGCAGGAGCCGCACGCCGACGGCCCGGGCACGCTGCTCGACGACGCCGTCGACGACGTGGTGGAGTCCGTGGCCCGCCAGGGCGGCGACGTCACGTTCGTGGGCGACGACAGCCTCGCGGCCGACGGCCGGATCGCGCTGATCGTTCGTTATTAAGGGGACTCGGGTCCGCGCAACTTGCGACCGTTGTTCCCACCAGACACCGCTGCGGGCCTGGCGGCCCTCCGCTGCCAGGTCCGCGGTGCCACGATCTACAGCCGCAGCTGGGACACGAAGGCCGCGGCGGCCGTGCGGTCGTCGCGGGGTTCCGGCATGAAGTGCGTGATGAACGCGTGCTGGAAGCAGGCGCCCAGGATCAGCCCGGCCAGGGCCTCGGTGTCGGCGTCCGGCGCGATGCGGCCCAGCTCCTGCTCGGTGCGCAGGTAGGCGGCCAGGGCCTCGTTGGCCCGGTGCGGGCCCAGGTTCTGCACGCGCAGGCGCTCGCGGTGCGCGGACAGGATCGCCGGGTCGGAGAAGATCGAGGCGAACATCGGGAAGCCGTCGCGGTAGAACGTGATGCACACCTCGGCGAGCTCGGTGAGGATGTCGCGGACCGGGTCCGTGCCGGCGCGCCGCGGCAGGGTCTGCAGCATCGGGATGAACTGCGGCCCGCGCTCGTGCAGCACCATGACCATCAGCTCGAGCTTGTCGCGGAAGTGCTTGTACAGCGTCGCCTCCGAGAAGCCGGCCTCCCGCGCGATCTCCTTCGTCGTGGCGTTGGCCAGGCCGCGCTCGCGCAACACCCGCGCGGCGGCGTCGAGGATCACGTCACGGGTCGCCACGGCGGCAACCCTTCCCGAACTGCGTCACGCATGTCATTGTAGGGGTTAGTGAGCACTCACTAACCACTCGGGGAGGGCGCAGTGAAAATCACCGTGTTCGGGGCGACCGGCGGCATCGGCTCGCAGCTGATCCGGCAGGGCATCGCGCGGGGCCACGCGATGACCGCGGTCACCCGCCGGCCCGTGGACCTCGGCTGCGACGTCGTCGTGGCCGAGTTGGGCGACGCCGAGGCCATCGCCGGAGCCGTCGCCGGGCGCGACGCCGTGCTGTCCGCGCTCGGCCTGCGCGTGGCGGAGATGCGGGCCCGCCGCAAGCTGGACCCGTCCGCGCGCAGCAGCGTGCAGGCCGACGGCGCCCGCGCGCAGGTCGCCGCGATGCTCGCCACCGGCGTGCGGCGCATCGTCAGCGTCGACGCGGCCGGGCGCGTCGCCGACTCCGGTGACGGGTTCGTCACGCGGTTCGTGGCCAAGCCGCTGCTGCAGCGGCTGCTGCGGGAGGGCTTCACGGACCTCGCCGTCGCCGAGCGCGTCCTGCGCGACAGCGGCCTTGACTGGACGCTCGTCTCGCCGCCGCGGCTGACCGACGGGCCGCAGCGTCCATATCGGACGGTCGTGGACCGCAACGTGCGCGGCGGCGGGACCCTGTCGCGCGCCGACGTCGCCGACGCCATGCTGCGGGCCCTGGAGGAGCCCGGCTGGGTACACCACCGCGTCAACGTCGCCTACTGAGAAACGCGGCCCGGGTCCGTCGGGCCACGGACCCGGGCCGGACGCGTCCGGCCACTCCAAGGAGGAAGAGCGGCCGGACGCGTCACCGCCGTGCCCGGGAAGTCCCTCGTCGACCCGGGCACTCCCGAAGCGGTCAGCTCATGACGCCCAGGCTGCCGAAGTCGTACATGCCGTAGTACTGGGTGACGAAGACGTTGGTCAGCCGCGGGTTGCGGTAGTTCAGCGCCTTGTCGTAGGTGAACGGCAGGTACGCCGCCGACTCCGAGACCTTCTTGTTGATCTGCTTCCAGATCTCGGCGTTCTTGGCCGGGTCGGCCTCCGCCCGTGCCTGGTCGATCAGCGCGTCGATCGACGGGTCGGCCAGCTCGGCGTAGTTGTTGTTGCCCGACGCCGAGATCGCCCGGCTGTCGACGAGCACCTGCAGGAAGCCCGACTCCTTCGGGTAGTCCGCGCCCCAGCCGGCCATCATCAGGCCGTAGCCCTTGTTGTGGACGTTGGACGGCGAGCCGATGATCGAGCGGAAGTACAGCGCAGCGTCCTGCGGGTCGATCTTGGCGTTGATGCCCACCACGGCGAGCGCCTGCTGCAGCGCCTCGGCCGTCTTGGGCTCCTTGCCGGAGTTGCGGGTCGCGAGCACCGTGTCGAAGCCGTTGGGGTGCCCGCACGCGGCCAGCTCCTCCTTGGCCTTGTCGATCTGCGGCTTGCCCGACTTCGTGTTGAACACGTCGTCCTTGTCGTCGTGACCGGCCATCGTCGGCGGGAGCATGTTGGTCGCGATCTCACCGCCGGCGTCGGGGCCGCCGCGCGCCGTCTGCATCGTGATCTTGTCGGTCGCGTACTGCACGGCCTTGCGGCAGTGGATGTTGTCGAACGGCGCGACCTTGGTGCTGATGGCGACGTATCGGATGAAGCCCGTCACCGGCGCGTCCGCGTTCTTCTTCTTGTCCGCGTTGAGCAGGATCTTCGGCTGCGTGCCCTGCTGCACGCCGGTCTGGGCGATGTCGAGGTCGACCTCCTCGGACAGCAGCTCGTTGTCGATCTCCTCGACCGCGGTGCCGTAGGTGACCTCGACCCGGTCCGGCAGCGCCTTGCGCACGGAGTCGGTCTTCGGGTCCCAGTACTCGTTGCGCACGAGCGAGAGCTTCTTGCCCTCGTCGTACGACTCGAACTTGTACGGGCCCGAGGAGAACGGGCGGTTGGCATACTGGGTGCCCTTGTCCTGGCTCGCCGGCACCGGACTCGCAGACGGCAGCGACAGCAGCAGCGCGAAGTCGGAGTTGGGCTTGTCGAGCGTGAAGATGATCGTCGAGTCGTCCGGCGTCTGCACCGACCGCAGGCCCAGCTTGGCCGGGTCGGCGTCCTTGTACGGGCCAGGGTACTTCTGGCCCTCGTCGAGGATGTCGACGAGGTACTTGGGCCCGGCGTTGATGACGTCGGTGGCGAAGATGCGCTCGATGCCGTACTTGATGTCCTTGGACGTGATCGGCGACCCGTCCTCCCACTTCAGACCCGACTTGAGCTTGAAGGTGTACTTCTTGCCGCCGTCCTCGATCGCGGGCATGTCCGAGGCCAGGTCGGGCACGAGCTTGAGCCCGTCCGCGCCGGGCTTGGCGTCGTTGGTCAGCAGCGAGCGGACGTAGAAGCCCTTCATGAAGTTCCAGACCTGCGCGTAGTACGCGATGGCCGGGTCCAGCGAGTCCGGGTTGTCGTGGACGGTGAGCTTGAGCGTGCCGCCCTTCTTGTCGGACGGGTTCAGAATTTTGTCGACGGCCGCGTTGAAACCGGAGTCTTTGGTGCCGCCGTTGTTGCTGGTATTGTCGCTGCTGGAGCCGCCACCGCAGGCGGACAGCAGCAGTGCCGCCGTGGCCACACCGGCCACGAGCGCACTTGCTCGCTTATTCACGTGTCGGACCTTTCCAGGCGCCGCGGTTGTGGTGCCGCGGATCAGGGGGTGACCGCACGCGGGCAGCACGGATCGGCCGGCGTCCACTCAGGACCGTCCACAGTGGTCCAGGGCGCAGGCATGCACCACGCCCACCCATGGCGGTCGCGAAAACGTCGGTAGATCCTGATGTTCAGTTGGCTACGTCGCGTGCGCGGCGATGTTCGTCGCCGTTCACTGTGCAATGACCTCGGGCTCGTCGGCCCGGTTGCACCCCGGAACTCTTTACCGGATAACGGATTGGTCACCGAGGGGCGTCGAGCCTCTTCAGCAGCGCAATGTTCTGCGCCTCGTCCGGATCGGGCGACGGCACCTCCAGGAACGCCCGCAGCACCTCGACGGCCACGTCGGGCGCGAGCCGCTTGAGGCTCATCGCGAGCACGTTCGCGTCGTTCCACAGCCGCGCGCCCCGCGCCACCCACGGGTCCCACGCGACGGCGGCGAGGACGCCCGGCACCTTGTTGGCCGCGATGGCGGTCCCGGTGCCGGTCCAGCACATGACGACGCCGAGGTCGGCGCGCCCGTCCACGACGGCGCGCCCGACCCCGGCACCGAGGTCGGGCCACGGCAGCTCGTCGAGCCGGACTATCTCGTGCCCGGCCGCTTCGAGCTCCGCCACCACGGCGTCGGTGGTCGCATTACGGTCGTCGGCAGCGAAGGCGATGCGCACGCCCTCATTGTGCCCCGGTCAGTGTTGCGCCCCGGTCAGTGTTGCGCCCCGGTCAGTATCGCTGCGGCCGGTGCGGTGCTCCTGAGGCGCTGGGTCGCGGCGACGCAGGCGAGCACGGCGACGGCGGCGACCAGCGCGACGGCGGGGACGTGCTCGTGCAGCAGCAGCGCCGACCAGGACATGGTCAGGACCGGCTGGCCGAGCTGGATCTGCCCGACGCGGGCGACGCCGCCGCGGGCCAGCCCGGCGTACCAGGCGAAGAACCCGAGGAACATGGACACGACGGTGAGGTAGCCGAACCCGGCCCACGCCCCCGCCGTGGCGTGCGGCGGGTGGTAGGCGGCCGCGACCCCGGCGATGGCGACGGTGAACGGCAGCGCGAGCACGAGCGCCCAGCAGATGGTGCGGGCCCCGCCGAGCTCGCGGGACAGCGCGCCGCCCTCGGCGTACCCGAGCCCGCACAACGCCACCGCGGCCAGCAGGAACAGGTCGGCCGGCCCGACCGCGCCGGAGACGGCGCCGCTCAGCCCGAGGAACGCGAGCACGGCGACGAGCCCCGCACCGCCGGCCACCCAGAACGCCGGAGCCGGCCGCTCGCGGGCCCGCAGCACCGCGAACCCGGCGGTGACGGCCGGCAGCAGCGCGATGACGACGGCGCCGTGCGTCGCGGTGCTCGTCTGCAGGGCGAGGGACGTGAACATCGGGAACCCGGCGACGACCCCGAGCGCCACCACCGCGAGCCGCCGCCACTGCACCCGGCTCGGCCGCGGCGCGCGCACGATCGCGAGATACGCGACGGCGAGCAGCCCCGCCCCGACGGCCCGCCCGAACGCGACGAACCACGGGTCGAGATGCTCGACGGCGACGCGGGTGGCCGGCAGCGACATGCTGAACGCGAGCACTCCCAGCGCTCCGAGCCCCGCCCCCGTTATCGCTTTCCGGCGAGTAACGTTATCCTTGTCTTCCATGAATGACGATAACGCAACGCTCCGCGTTATCCAAGATCTCCGCACCCGGGCGGCCGCGTCCGCGCCCGGCACGCGCCTGCCAACGGTGCGCGAGCTGACGGCGGAGCACCGCGCGTCGCCGATCACCGTGAGCCGCGCGATCCGCGCCCTGGCCGCCGAGGGCCTGCTGGACACCCAGCCCGGCCGCGGCACGTACGTGGCCACCCACGCCGTGTCCCCACCCCGCCCCGACCTGTCGTGGCAGTCGATCGCCCTGGGCCCACGCCCGGCGGGCGAGGACGCGATGCAGGCCCTCCTGGCGATACCACGCCCGGGCGCGATCCCCCTGTCCAGCGGTTACCTGGACGCGGACCTCCAGCCGTCCGCGTCGCTGGGCGCCGCGCTGGCGAGGGCGGCCCGCCAGCCCGCGAGCTGGCTGCGCGGCCCGGTCGAGGGCCGCGAGGACCTGCGCGCCTGGTTCGCCCGCGGCGCCGGCGGCGCGATGCGCGCCGAGGACGTGGTCATCTGCCCCGGCGGGCAGTCGGCCCTGTCGACGGCGTTCCGCGCCCTGGCCGCCCCCGGCGACGCCGTGCTGGTGGAGTCACCCACCTACCTGGGCGCCCTGGCCGCCGCCCGCGCCGCGGGCCTGCGCGTGGTCCCGGTCCCGGCCGACGCCGAGGGCGTGCGCCCCGATCTGCTGGCGGCCGCGTTACGCCGCACCGGCGCCCGCCTCTTCTACTGCCAGCCCATGTTCGCCAACCCACACGGCGCGACGCTCTCCCCCGCCCGCCGCGCATCGGTCATGTCCGAGATCCGCACCGCCGGCGCCTTCCTCCTCGAGGACGACTACGCCCGCGACATGTCCATCGACGGCGATCCCCCGCCCCCACTGGTCGCCGACGACCCGGACGGCCACGTCATCTACCTGCGCTCCTTGACGAAGTCCGCGGCCCCCGGCCTACGGGTGGCCGCCATCGCCGCCCGGGGCCCCGCCGGCGCCCGCCTGCGCGCCGCCAGGGTCCTGGACGACTTCTTCGTCTCGGGCCCGTTGCAGCAGGCCGCGCTGGACTTCGTGACGTCCCCCGCCTGGCCCCGCCACCTGCGCACCCTGCGCACGGAGCTACGCCTGCGCCGCGACGCCCTCCTGGACGCCATCCGCCGCCACCTCCCGGCGTGCCCCGCCCCGCCGGTCCCGCGCGGCGGCATGCACGCCTGGCTCCCCCTGCCGGACGGCACCGACGACGTACAGCTGACGACATCGGCCGCCGCGGCCGGCGTGGTCGTCTTCCCCGGCCGCCCCTGGTACGCCGCGGAGCCCGACGCCCCACACCTCCGCCTGACGTTCGCCGCCGCCCCACCGGACCTGCTGGACGAGGGCGTGCGCCGCCTGGCGAGGGCGCTGTCCTCATAGGCGCCCGGATTGCCCGGCTCCTGGCATGTCGAACGGGCGTTGAAATGATCGGCCGCGAGCGGACACGTATCCGGTGACCATCGCCCACCGCGAGACCGGGAGCCATACCTTGGCACGAGCACCCTCCAGCACCGCTCGGTTCGAAGACCTCTATCGCAGCTGTTATCAGGACCTGCTCGGCTACGCGTTGCGCCGGGTGGACCGGCCGCAGGACGCCGCCGACGTCGTCGCCGACACGTTTCTCGTGGCGTGGCGACGGATCGGCGAGATACCCCTCGATCGGGCTCGCCCGTGGCTGTTCGGGGTGGCTCGCAACGTGATGGCCAACCAGCACCGGGCGGACCGGCGGCGGGCCGACCTCGCCGAACGGCTGCGGCAGGAGCTGTCGCAGGCGACGGTGGTGCAGCCGGACGTTCCGGCCTCGCTCGGCGCGGCATTCGCCACCCTGACCGAGGCCGACCGGGAGGTGCTGCGGCTCGTCGCCTGGGAAGGGCTGAGCGCCGAGGACCTCGCCGTCACGCTCGACTGCTCCGTCAACGCGGCCCGAATCCGGCTGCACCGGGCCCGCAAGCGCCTCGCCGACGCGCTCGCGCAGACCTCCGTCACCACGCCACTGAGGAGCTTCGATGCATGACGTCGACGAGGAGCAGGACGCCCTGATCCGTCTGCTCGCCCCGACCGTCCACCTCCGGACGAGCCCGGACGAGACCCTCATGCGGGCCATCATGGCCACCGCGGATCGCCCCGGGCGGGCCCTCACCCGACGGCGTTGGCTGATCGGCGTCCCGATCGTCGCCGCCCTTGCCGCGGCCGCGTTCGCCGCCTTCGCCGCACTGCCGGCCTCGTCGCCCGTCGGCGGACCGGCACCGGCCAACGCGCTGTCGATCACCGAGGACGCCGGCTACCTGGTCATCACGATCAAGGATCCGTCCGCCGACCCGGCCCGCTACGAGGCCGAGCTCAAGCGCCGCGGCCTGGACATCAAGATCTCCCTGGCTCCGGTCCGGCCGGAGCAGATCGGCATGGTCATCTTCGACGAGGTCGGCGAGCCCGGGCAGCTGACCTACATCGAAGACCCCGGCCACTGCACGTCCAACGGAGCCTGCACCGTCGGCGTCAAGGTCCCGCTCAACTTCAAGTCCTACGCCCGGATCACGTTCGGCCGCGCCCCACTGCCGGGCGAGCAGGACGAGGTCGGCACCCAGTCCGGCGGCGGCGCCAAGACCGACGCGCTGCACGGCAAGACCGTCGCCGAGGTCCGCAAGATCCTCGCCGCCCAGGGCAAGACCATCCTGTACCGCGTCGGCTGGCAGTCCCTGGACGCCCCGGCCGACCAGGTCCCCGGCTCGTGGAAGGTCTACGACGCCGCCTACGGCACGGACAACAGCATGGTCATCTGGGTGTCCCCGGACGGCACCCCGCCCACCAACCCCAACCCGAGTTCCAGCCGCCGCGGTGGCGCCGGCGAAGGCAACTGACACACCCCGGGGGCCGGCCCGTCCGGCCGGCCCCCGGGCACCTGCCGCGGCCTGACAAACGGTGCCCATGCCCCGGGACGCAGACTCGACCGGAACAGCATCCACCGACCCCTCTTCCGCGTCCACGACAGCGACCAACTCCTGGCCGATGTGCCCCGCACCGCCGCCAAGGCCATCGCCCGGTTCAAAGTCCGCAAACCCGAGCCCACGCGACACCCGAAAGGGGCTGGCTGATGCAATGCTGAATCGTGCACAGTCAACCGAGTCGCGGCCGCACCTGGCAGGCCACTGACCGCACCGGCGCCCCGCTGGACGATGACTGATCTGTCACGGACGTCCCGAGACTCGACAATGCGAAACCGGCCTCGAGCAGGCCGAAAACGCATGATCGTGGAAACAAAACGCCGGACGCGGCGGCTCGGGCGCCCTCAGGCAGACTTCGGCGGCGCCCACCCGCTGTTGCCGGTCGGCGTGCTGAGGACCTCGAGCAGCCCGAGCATGCTGAGCACCCGCCGCACACCGGGGCTGGGATTGACGACCCAGAGATCGCTGTTGTTGCTGATGGCATGTGCGCGGGCCGACACCAGCTTGCCGATCCCGGTGGAGTCGATGAAGGTCACCATCGCGAGGTCGACCTCGACGGCCCGAGCGCGCACGTCGTCAATGGCCCGGAACAACACGGACTTGAGCTCGGCGACGCTCTCCATCGTCACCTCCCCCGCCACCCGCACCCGGAGCGCCTGCCCCGGCAACGGTTCCACGGTGACGTGCAGTTCGGGAAACACCCCAAAGCGATCGGCGGGACTCATCGACGGCTCACCTTCCACGATCCGAGCCGCTCTCACGATACGGCCATCGCGCAACCCAGTCACCAGGCGACATCGCCCCACACGAAAAAGCCCAACCATGGATTCGGCCCCCACGGAGAACGGAGAACCGCGCCCCGCGCCGGACCGCACCAAAAGCACGAACGCCGATTGCGCCCCCACCGCGAAACCGCAAGGTCGTCGGCTTCAACCGCGCCCCGCGCCGGACCGCACCAAAAGCACGAACGCTGACTGAGCGCCCACTACCAAACCCGCAAGCGCCGGGGGTTTTCAGAGCCACACGTTCCCCCGGCCCCCCGCCCCCGGCTCCCCGGCCCCCCGCCCCCGGCCCGCCCCGGCCCGGCCCGCCCGGAAGAAACGATCACGCCACCCCAGCCGGCCGAAACTGCACGCTGACCCGCGGCCCAACCGCCCGAGCAGTCTTGGGAATCGCATGCTCCCAAGTCCGCTGACACGACCCACCCATCACGATCAGATCGCCATGCCCGAGCGGAAACCGAACACTGTCACCGCCACCGCGCGGCCGCAGCAGCATGGTCCGCGGCGACCCGAAGGACACGATCGCGACCATCGTGTCGAAGCGCGCCCCGCGCCCGATCGTGTCGCCGTGCCAGGCGACGCTGTCGCGGCCGTCGCGATACAGGCACATCCCGGCCGTCATGAACGGCTCGCCGAGCTCCTCGACGTAGTGGGCGGTCAGGCGGCGCCGCGCCTCCGTCAGCAGCGGATGCGGCAGCGTCTCCTCGGCCGGATACCACCGCAGGAGGCGCGGCACGTCGACGACGTCGTCATACATCTTGCGGCGCTCGGCGCGCCACTCGACCTCGTGCAGCAGGGTCTGCAGGATGGCGTCGGAGCCGAGCACCCAGCCGGGAAGGTGATCGACCCACGCGCCTCGGCTCAGCTGGTGCCGGGTGACCTGGCCGGTGAGCGAGCCCAGGGAGGGGCCCGCGATGTCGAACATCGACGGCTGGTACGCGAGGTCAATCATGAGGGAATCGTACCCGATTTCGAACAGGCGTACGAGCCGACTCGCCGTACCGTGGGCAGGCTTTACTCTATGTCGATGGAGACGGCACGCAAGGTCGATCGGGGCGCGGTGGAGGTCGGCTGCCCGGTCGAGCGCGGCGACGACGGGGTGTGGCGGGTGCGCGGCCACGCGGCGGGCCGGGCGGTGCTGCGCAGCACGGACACCGTGCAGGCGGGGCTGGGAGTGGAGACCGTCGAGAACCTGCCGCCGAAGATCCGCCGGCCGGTGCTGTATCGCGACGGGGAGGAGCACCGGGAGTACCGACGGCGGACCGCGCGATTCTTCACGCCGCGGCGGGTCGACGAGCACTATCGCGACCTCATGATCGAGATCGCCGAGCGGCAGCTGGACGTGCTGCGCCGCGACGGCGAGGCCGACCTGTCGACGCTGAGCTTCCGGCTGGCCATCGACGTGGCCGCGGCGGTGATCGGCCTGACCGAGAGCCGGCCCGGCATCGACGAGCGCCTGCAGCGCTTCTTCCCGGAGAAGTTCGGCCGCCCCGGCCTCACGAGCATCGACGGCCTGCGCTGGTTCTTCCGCCAGAACGTGCAGTTCCTGACCATCTACCTTAAGGACGTCCGCCCCGCCATCCGCCCCCGCCGCCGCGCCCGCCGCGACGACCTCATCTCGCACCTGCTCGACGAGGGCTGCCGCGACGGCGAGATCCTCGGCGAGGTGATCACGTTCGCGGCCGCGGGAATGGTGACGACCCGTGAGTTCGTCAACCTGGCCGCCTGGCATCTCTTCACAGATCAAGAGCTGCGGATTCGGTACCTCGAGAGCCCCGAACCGGCCCGCTTCGCGCTGCTGCACGAGCTGCTGCGCCTGGAGCCGGTGGTCGGCAACCTGAAGCGCCGCACGACGGCCGGGGTGAGCGTCCCCGGCCCCGGTGGCACGACGGTGACGATCCCGCCCGGCGAGCTGGTCGACATCGCGGTGAGCACCGCCAACCTCGACCCGGCCGCCGTCGGCGCCGACCCCGGCCAGGTGTGCCCGGCCCGCACCCTGCCGACCGGCGTTGCCCCGATGGCGCTCTCCTTCGGCGACGGCCCGCACCGCTGCCCCGGCGCGCACGTGGCCATCCAGGAGTCCGACATCTTCCTGACGCGCCTGTTCGCGCTGCCGGGCCTGCGCATGACGCGCGCGCCGCGGATCACGATGAAGGAGGACATCTCGTCGTACGAGCTGCGCGACCTGACGGTGTCCATCGACCGCGCCGCGTCATGACCCGCCCGGCCCTGCGGCGGCGGGTCACCCTCGCCGCGCTGTGGACCGCCTGCGTACTGCTCATCGTCCTGGCCGGCGCGTCGCAGGGCTTCGCCGCGGGCCGCTTCACGTGGCCGTCGTGGATACTCGCGGCGGTCACGGCCGTGCTCGCCGCCGTGCTGAGCCTCGCCAAGCGGCCGCTCGAGCTCGCCAGCGCCGCCCTCGGCCGCCCGATGGAGCGCCGCCAGCGCCAGCGCGAGATCGTCGAGTCGATACCCGGCTACGGCGTGCGCGTCGACGAGTCGACTGCGCGGATCGAGATGGACGTCCATCCGTCCGTCGAACTCCCGGAGGGCGCCGATCCCGGGCTGTCCGCCTACTTCCCGGAGTACGTCGCCCGCGACCTCGACGACGACATCCGCGCCTGGATCCGCAGCCGGAAGGCGTCCGGCGGCTTCATCGTGCTCGTCGGCGACGCGGCCGCGGGCAAGACGCGCATGCTGTACGAGGCGCCGCGCCACGAAGTGCCGTCCTGGCAGATGCTCTGCCCCGACGGCGCACAGGTGCACGCGCTCGCCCAGTCCGAGGCCGGCCTGGCGCCCGCGGTGCTGTGGCTGGACGACGTGGAGACGTACATCGGCGCGGGCATGCTGACCGGCGTGACCCTCAAGCGGCTGATCTCGCGTCCGGGCCAGCCCGTACTCGTGGCCGCCACCATCCGCACCGAGGAGCTCGCCAAGGCCTTCGAACGGCCGGCCTCGGGCGACGAGCCCGAGATCAACCGCCAGTGCGCGAGGTGCTCGGCAAGGTCGGGCGCTGGTCGCGAACCGGGTCGCGACAACCTGCGGATGCACTGGTCGCAGCTTCGGGCCGCGTACGGGCAGGACGGCGTCGAGGTGCACGTGCGGACCGTCGAGGCGTACGCCGAGGGCCTGCTGCACCGCGGGGACGCCGAGGCCGCGGCGCTGTGGCGGGAGCGGGCGGGCGGGCCGTGGGTGGAGGGCTGAGGGTCAGTGCACGCTCGCGAGCGGGGGCTGCGCGGCCAGCGAGACCGCCGTCGGGTCCTCGATCATGCGCTCCACCACCACGCCGGCGCCGCCGCGGGCGGCTGCGGTGAAGCCCAGGTGTGAGGCGACGAAGTGGCAGCGGGCGGCCGTTGACGCGACCGCCAGGCGGGCCAGGTTGGCCTGTGCCGCCGGGATCAGGTGGTCGGCCAGCTCGGCGAAGTAGCCGCCCAGCACGATCACCCGCGGGTTGAACAGGTTGACGAGGATCGCGCCGCCGTGGCCCAGCCAGCGGCCGACCTCGGCCACGGCCTCCGTCGCTGCGCGGTCGCCGGCGGACAGGCGGCGGGCGACCTCGGCGATGCGCTCCTGCGGGTCGGGGATCGGGGCGTCGCCGGGGCCGTAGGCGGCGTCGGGAGTGGCCCGGCGCACGAGCTCGGCGAGGCCGACCTTCGTCTCCCAGCAGCCCACGCGACCGCAGCCGCACGGTGCGCCGCCGGGCTCGACGGGCAGGTGGCCGACCTCGCCGGAGAAGCCGTCGGCGCCGCGCAGGAGGCGGCCGTTGACGATCACGCCGCCGCCGACGCCGACCTCGCCGGTCAGGTACACCAGATCGTCGGTGCCGGCGGCCACGCCCCAGGTGTACTCGGCCAGGGCCGCCAGGTTGGCGTCGTTATCGACGCCGATCCACAGGCCGGGTGCCAGGCCGTGCGCGAGGCGAGTGGCGACCGGGACGTCGCGCCAGCCGAGGTTCGGGGCCAGCACGACCACGCCGCGGGAGACGTCGACGAGACCCGGGACCGCCACCGTCAGGCCGACGGGGGTCACGCCGCGGCGCACCAGCTCGGCCAGGGAGCGGCGGGCCGCCTCGGTGAGGTCGTCCAGGCAGCGCTCCACGTCGCGGTGCATGGCGTCGAAGCTGACCCGCTTCTCGATGACGGTTCGGCCGGTCAGGTCGCTGCCGTGCACCGCCAGGTAGTCGACATTGATCTCGATGCCGATGGCGCCGACGTCGGGGCTCAGGGCGATGCCGCGGCCGGGGCGGCCGGCGCCGCCCGAGTGCTCGGCGCCGATCTCGCGGACCAGGCGGCGGGTGAGCAGTTCGTCGACGAGGCTCGAGACGGTCGCCTTGTGCAGGCCGGTGGCCGCGGCGATCGCGGCACGCGAGCGAGGGCCGTTGATGCGGATGTGGCGCAGGGTCCGCGTCAGGTTGGACCGGCGCATGGCGAGCTGGTCGGTCGGCTCCTCGGCGGATCCGGCACCGGCACGCTCCTTGCTCACCATTACAGCCCTCCCCCGGCGCCGGGCCGTCTGCAGCGAGCCCCTCGCGCCTGTCCAAGCGATCGGACGAACAGATCGGGCGCATCGACGCGCCTCATTCGTCGGTCCGTCCGACGAATGAACCACGAAACATCCCGGCAACACCAGCCCTGCGAGCAACGAATCAGGAACGTTTCGAAAGTCATCACAGGACTCCACAGCAGCCGCGCAGGATCCAACGCAACAACCACACGGGATGGCACACAACCAAAGACTGTTGTCACTGTTCGCGCGACTTCAACACGCCAGACCGTTGACGAGCCGGTAGCAAGTCTGCAACATTTGGCGCAACGCAGTGCAAGATTCCTACAAGCGCTCGACAGACTTACGCTACTCTCCGCAACTAGATCGCAGCCGGACCGCCAACCGGCCGCCGTCGCCCACACCCCGCCTACGGAGAGGCCAGACCCCGTGCAGTGGGACCTGCCGCAGCACGGTCGCGGACCACCACCTCGCGACCTTTGAACAGCCGGCCCGGCATCGACCGGGCCATATGCGATGCCCAGCACCTTCACGTGGCCGCCACCGCACAGGACCGCACCGCCGGATCGCACCGCCAACCCCGCAGCCGTTGGCGCGGGACGCTGTCCGGCGAACCGACGCCGACCCACGCCAAAGCTTCGCCCGATGCGCCCAACCCCGTCATCGCGGGTCGCAGGTCGAGTCACCGTCCGTCTGTACGCGTCGCCACGCAGTACCACCAACACCCCGCTCGGACGCATGAGACGACACGACGAAGGAACCCGATGAGCAGAAGGCTCGTGACGCGAAGGGTGCTGGCGGCGTTCGCCGTAGCCACCCTCGTCGCCGTGACGGCGCAGACGCTGCCGGCGCAGGCCGCCGGTGGCCCCAACCTTTCCAGCGGCCGCCCCGCCACCTCCAGCAGCACCAACGGCCAGAACGGCATCGGCAACATCAACGACGGCAACCAGGCCACCTACTGGGAGAGCGCCAACAACGCCTTCCCGCAGTGGGCGCAGATCGACCTGGGCAGCGCCAAGAGCATCGACCAGATCAAGCTGAAGCTGCCGGCCGACACCGCCTGGCAGACCCGCACGGAGACGCTGTCCGTCCAGGGCAGCAACGACGGGACGAGCTTCAGCACGATCGTCGGCTCGGCCGGGTACGTGTTCAACCCGTCCACCCAGAACACGGTCACCATCAACTTCAACGCGACGACCACGCGGTACGTGCGGCTGAACATCACCGCCAACACCGGCTGGCCGGCCGCGCAGGTCTCCGAGTTCGAGATCTACGGCGTGAGCACCACCGGCAGCAACCTCGCCGCGGGCAAGACCTTCACCGCCAGCTCCGCCAACGCCCAGTACGTGGCGAGCAACGGCGGCGACTCCAACCAGGGCACCTACTGGGAGGGCACCAACAACACCTTCCCGCAGTGGTTGCAGGTCGACCTCGGTTCGGCCGTGCCGGTCAGCTCGGTCGTGCTGAAGCTGCCGACCGGGTGGGGCGCCCGCCAGGAGACACTGTCCGTGCAGGGCAGCACCAACGGCAGCACCTTCTCCGACATCGTGGCCTCCAGCGGGTACAACTTCGACCCCGCCTCGGGCAACACCGTGACGATCCCGTTCACGCAGACCACGACGCGGTACATCAGGGTCAACATCACGGCGAACACCGGCTGGCCGGCCGCGCAGCTCTCCGAGCTCGAGGTCTACGGCCCGACGAGCGGTGACACGCAGGCGCCGACCGCGCCGGGCAACCTCGCCTACACCCAGCCCGCCAGCGGCCAGATCCAGCTGACCTGGACCGCCTCGACGGACAACAGCGGCTCGATCGCGGGGTACGACATCTACGCCAACGGTACGCTGCGCTCCAGCGTCGCCGGCAACGTGCTGACGTACACCGACAGCCAGCCCGACACCGCGACGGTCGCGTACTACGTCAAGGCGCGCGACGCCGCCGGCAACCAGTCGCCGAACAGCAACACGGTGACCCGCACCGGCACCAACCCGGACACCCAGGCGCCGACCGCGCCCGGCAGCCTCGCCTACACCCAGCCGGCCAGCGGCCAGATCAAGCTCACCTGGACCGCCTCGACCGACAACAGCGGCAGCATCGCCGGCTACGACGTCTACGCGAACAACTCGCTGCGCGCCAGCGTCGCGGGCAACGTGCTGACCTACACGGACAACCAGCCGGACTCGGCGACGGTGACGTACTACGTGAAGGCCCGCGACGCCGCCGGCAACGCCTCCGCGGCCAGCAACACGGTGACCCGCACCGGCACCGGCAACCCGCCGCCGGGCACCAACGTGGCGCTGGGCAAGACGATGGACGCCAGCGGCTCGGTCTTCACGTTCGTGCCGGCCAACGCCAACGACAACAGCGTCACCACCTACTGGGAGGGCGCGGCCGGCTACCCGGCGACCCTGACCGTGAAGCTCGGCGCCAACCACGACATCAGCAAGATCACGCTCAAGCTCGACCCCAGCACCGCGTGGGGCGCCCGCACCCAGAACCTGCAGGTCCTCGGGCGTGAGCAGAGCGCGACCGGCTACACCAACCTGGTGTCGGCGGCGGACTACCGCTGGGACCCGGCGACCGGCAACTCGGTGGACATCACCGTGTCGGCCCGCGTCGCCGACGTGCAGCTGAAGTTCAACTCCAACACCGGCGCCCCGTCGGGCCAGGTCGCGGAGTTCCAGGTCTTCGGCACCCCGGCGCCCAACCCCGACCTGCAGGTGACGGCGATCAGCTCCTCGCCCGCCTCGCCGGTGGAGACCGACTCGGTGAACCTGACCGCGACGGTGAAGAACAACGGCACCGCGGCGTCCGGCGCGACGAACGTGAACTTCTACCTCGCCACCGCGCAGGGCACCGTCCTGGCCGGCACGGCGAACGTGACGGCCCTGGCGGCCGGCGCGCAGGGCACCTTCACCGCGAACATCGGGCCGCGCACCGCGGGCACCTACACGGTGAGCGCCAAGGTGGACGAGAGCAACGCGGTCGTCGAGACCGACGAGAGCAACAACGCGTTCACCAGCGGCACGAGCCTCGTGGTCCAGCCGGTGCAGAGCTCGGACCTCGTCGCCGCGCCGGTGGCCTGGTCGCCGGGCAACCCGTCGGCCGGCAACACGGTCACGTTCACGGTGGTCATCAAGAACCAGGGCACCCAGGCCTCGGCCGCCGGCGCGCACGGCGTGACGCTGACGCTGCTGGACTCCACGGGCGCCACGGTCAAGACCCTCACCGGCTCGTACACGGGCACGATCGCGGCGGGCGCGAGCTCCCCGGTGATCACGCTCGGCACGTGGACGGCGGTCAACGGCAAGTACACGGTGCACACCGTCCTCGCCGCGGACACCAACGAGCTGTCCATCAAGCAGGGCAACAACACCAGCGACAACCCGCTGTTCGTCGGGCGCGGCGCGAACATGCCCTACGACATGTACGAGGCCGAGGACGGCACCGTCGGCGGCGGCGCGCAGGTCGTCGGGCCCAACCGCACCATCGGCGACATCGCGGGCGAGGCGTCCGGCCGCAAGGCCGTCACGCTGAACTCGACGGGCTCGTTCGTGCAGTGGACGACCCGGGCGAGCACCAACACGCTCGTCACCCGGTTCTCGATCCCGGACGGCACCACCACGACGCTGAACATCTACGTCGACGGCAGCTTCGCCAAGGCGATCACGCTGACGTCGAAGTTCTCGTGGCTGTACGGAAACGAGGCGTCGCCGACCAACTCCCCCGGCACGGGCCCGCGGCACATCTACGACGAAGCCAACATCATGCTCGACAGCACGGTGCCGGCCGGTCACGTGATCAAGCTGCAGAAGGACTCGGCCAACGGCGGCAACTTCGCGATCGACTTCATCAACCTGGAGCAGGTCGCGCCGATCGCCAACCCGAACCCGGCCACGTACATCACCCCGGCCGGCTTCACGCAGCAGGACGTGCAGAACGCGTTCACCAACGCATCGCAGAGCTCCACGGCCGTCGGCGTCTACCTGCCGGCGGGCACCTACACCACCACCGGCAAGTTCCAGATCTCCGGCAAGGCCCTCCAGGTCGTCGGCGCCGGGCCGTGGTACACCAAGTTCCAGACCCCGCAGGACCAGCAGAACACCGACGCCGGCTTCGCCGTGCAGACCTCGGCCAACGGCTCGACGTTCAAGAACCTGGCGTTCTTCGGCAACTACGTCGAGCGCATCGACGGCCCGGGCAAGGTCTGGGGCGAGCTGAAGGACAACCAGAACCTGACGATCGACAACGTCTGGGTGGAGCACACCGTCTGCATGTACTGGGGCGTGCACAACAGCGGCATCAACATCAGCAACAGCCGCATCCGTGACACGTTCGCCGACGGCATCAACTTCACCAACGACACGACCAACACCCACCTGAACAACATCGACGCCCGCTCCACCGGCGACGACTCGTTCGCGTTGTTCTCGGCCATCGACAGCGGCGGCTCCGTGGGCAACCACGACAACCTGTGGGAGAACCTGTCCGCGACGCTCACCTGGCGCGCGGCCGGCTTCGCGGTCTACGGCGGGTACAACAACACGTTCCGCAACATGTACATCGCGGACATGCTGTGCTACTCCGGCATCACGATCAGCTCGCTGGACTTCGGCTACCCGTTCGTCGGCTTCGGCACGCAGCCGACGACCATCCAGAACGTCTCGCTGGTACGCGACGGCGGGCACTTCTGGGGCCAGCAGGCCTTCGGCGCCATCTGGGCGTTCTCGGCCTCGAAGGAGTTCCGCGGCATCCGGGTGTCCGACGTGGACATCGTCGACCCGACGTACTCCGGCATCATGTTCCAGACGAAGTACACGGGCAGCGCCCACGAGAACATCTTCCAGGACACGGTGTTCACCAACGTGAGCATCAGTGGCGCCAAGCGCAGCGGTGACGCGTTCGACGCCAAGTCCGGCATCGGGATCTGGGCCAACGAGCTGCCCGAGCCCGGTCAGGGCCCGGCGTTCGGCGCCGTCACGTTCAACCACCTGACCCTGTCCAACAACGCGGAGAACATCCGCAACACCACCAGCACGTTCACGATCACGATCAACCCGTAAGACACCGCACACAGGACGGCCGCCGGGAGCTCCTCCCGGCGGCCGTTCGCCGTCGGGGCCCGTCATCCCTTCAGCGCCCCGAGCATCTGGCCGCGGATGAGGTACCGCTGAGCCAGCACGAACACCGTGAGCACCGGCAGCGCCGTGACCAGCGTCGCCAGGGCCAGCTGCGGAGCGTAGAGGCGCACGTCCAGCCCGCTGGCGTTGGTCGGGTCGTAGAGCGGGCTGGAGGAGACCAGCTGCTGCAGCCCGACGGAGACGGTGTTGGTGTCCGACAGCGGCAGCAGCACCAGCGGCAGGAAGAAGTTGGTCCAGTTGGCCACGAAGCTGAAGAAGGCCACGAGGGCGACCGCCTGCTTGGACAGCGGCAGCGCGATGCGCAGCAGGATGTCGGCCTCGCGCAGCCCGTCCAGGCGCGCCCCTTCGATCATCTGCATCGGCAGCGTGGTCGTGAAGTGGATGTAGGACAGGTAGACCCCGAACGGGTGGAAGCCCATGAGCAGCGTGACCACCCAGATGTTGTTCACCGCGCCGACCGCGCTCGCCTCGAGGTACAGCGGGATGACCAGCACGGTGTTGGGCACGACCATCACCAGCAGGGTGAGGAACCGCACCAGCCGGCGGCCGGTGAAGCGCAGCCGGGCGATGGCGTAGCCGGCCGGCAGCGCGCACAGCACGGCCACGAGCGAGCCGCCGCCGGCCACGACCACGGAGTTGGCGAGCCAGCGCAGGAAGACGCCGTTGTTGAAGGCGAGCACGTCGTCCCAGTTGGCGCGGGCGTTGCCCAGCGACAGCGCGCCGAGCCCGCCGCCGTCGTCGTGGCGGAAGCCGACGGTGAGGAAGGCGATGAGCGGGTAGCCGAAGGCCACGGCGAACAGCAGCAGGGTCACGACGCGGCCGGTCCGACCGATGCGCATGGTGCTGGATGTCGGCACGCTTCACCGTCCGTCGTCGAAGAGCCGGGTGCGGGAGACGATCAGCAGGCCGAGGGCGAGGGTGATGACGAGCAGGATCACCGACATCGCCGCCGCGGCCGGGGTGTCCAGGATCTGGTAGGCGTAGGTGAAGCTCAGCTGGTTGGGCGTCCACTGTGGAGAGATCATGCCGTGGGTCACCTGGCTGAGCACCTGCGGCTCGAGGAACAGCTGGAAGCCGTATGCGACGTTGAGCAGCGTCATGTAGCCCAGCCACGGCCGGATGAGCGGCAGCTTGATGCGCCACGCGACGTCCC
Source organism: Dactylosporangium darangshiense (assembly GCF_039537565.1). Classification (NCBI taxonomy): domain Bacteria; kingdom Bacillati; phylum Actinomycetota; class Actinomycetes; order Micromonosporales; family Micromonosporaceae; genus Dactylosporangium; species Dactylosporangium darangshiense. Next base: position 78,355 of record NZ_BAABAT010000012.1, on the reverse strand, counting down.
ACGCCGACGCGCCGTCCAGCCGCGCGGACTCCAGCAGCGTGTCGGGGATGCCGTTGAGGCCGCCGTTGAGCACGACGACCCACGTGCCGGCGCCCTGGAAGAACAGCATCGCGGCGAGGATGACCGGCAGGTTGCCCGGCTGGGCGACCTCGCTGAGGTTGCGGTACCCGAACCCGTGCCACAGGAAGGAGATCGGGCTCTGCCCGGGGTTGAGCAGGAACAGCCACAGCATGAAGTTGGCGATCCCGGCCAGGGCGCCGGGCAGGTAGTACACGAAGCGCATCCACGCGCCGAAGCGGCCGGGCCGGGCGTCGATGAGCAGCGCCAGCAGCACCACGACGGCGAGCATGAGCGGCAGCCAGATGGCGAGGGTGAGCCCGACGTTGACGAACGTCTCGAGGAAGCGGAAGTCGCCGGCGACGCGGGTGTAGCTGCTGATGCCGCCGAAGCCGGTCTCGGACTCGTTCTGCAGGCTCTTGACCACGGCGTACCCGGTGGGCACGACGCCGGCGACGAGCAGCAGGGCGGCGTACGGCGCGATGAGCAGCACGCCGAAGCGCCGCTCCGGGCGGTGGCCGCGCCCGCGCGGGCGGGGCCGGGCCGCATGGTGTCGCGGTTGCGCGTCGAGCGTGCGCAGCTGGAGCGTGGTGGTCACGACGGGTTCTCGATTCTGGGGTGTCAGGGGCCGGCGCGCACCGCGTAGCCGAAGGACCGGGCCTCGCTGGTGAGCCGCTGGCCGAAGGTGTCCCAGGCGCGGGCGAAGGGCTGGCCGGAGGTGAGGGCGGGCGTGATCGTGTGGGTCCAGACGGTGCCGGTGTTGTACCGCGTGTAGTCCCGCCCGGAGCGCACGATCGTGGAGGCGAGGACGAACGCCGCGGCGGCGGTGTCGAACTTCGCCAGGTACCCGGCCTGGCGCTGCTTGGTCAGCCACGGCTGCTGCAGCGGGCCGTAGGCGGGCAGCCCGACGGAGAGCTCGACCTGCCAGCGCGGGTCGGTGGCCACGAACCGGGCGAAGGTGAGCGTGTTCTGCAGCTGCACGCCGGTGATGTGCCGGGAGAAGCCCCACAGCCCGCCACCCTCGGAGCTGGTCGCCGGCGCGTCGTCGCCGGCCCAGCGCAGCGGCGCGGCGGCGGTGATCCGGCCGGGGTCGACCTTCCACGTGTCGCGGAACAGGAAGTTGCCCCACCACACCGCGCCCGGGCTCATCGCCAGGCGCCGGCCGAGGGCGGCGGCGTCCGGAGAGAAGATCCCCGACGGCGAGACGGCGCCGGCGTCGACGAGGCGGGTCAGCAGGTCGCGGATGCGGGTGCAGCGGTTGTCGGTGAGCTCGATGCGCACCTGCTTCTCGCTGATCCGCTCGTTGGTCGGGCAGCCACTGGCCCACAGGTAGCGGTCGGGGGCGTAGGCGTCGCCGAGGAAGCCGGTGAGGTAGCCCGGGTGGTCCTGCGCGATGGCGAGGCTGAGCCGCTCGTAGTCCTCCCAGGTGGCCGGCGGCAGGTAGCCCCACTGGCGGAACAGTTCGGCGTCGTACCACAGCACGTCGGGGGCGGCGTCGTTGCGCAGGCAGCGCACCCGCCCGTCGATGCGGCACTGTGCGATGACGCTGGCGGGGTACTCCGGGATGATGTCGCCGAGGTTCTGCCCGATGTCCCGGACGTAGTTGATCTTCGAGCTCGCCGCCCAGGCGATGTCGTCGTTGGAGGGGAAGAAGATCGCGTCGGGCCAGCCCTTGCCGGCCTGGTTGAACAGCACGAACTTCTGCTGCAGCTCGGTGCTGCCGACGTTGCCGTTGATGGTGGTGACCTGGACGGGGATGTCCGGGTACGCCTTGCGGAAGGCGTCGACGGCGGGCACCCGCGGCGGGTCGACCCACACGGTGATGGGCCCGCCCGAGTCACTCACATGGTTGTCGGTGCCGCCGGCGCAGCCGGGCAGCGCGAACACTGCGGCGGCGGCCAGGGCCGTCGCGACCGCTCGAGCACGGATTTCCGATTGGTTTCGCGTGCGCACCGGCGCAGTAGACATCCGATGAATGACCGAGGTCAATCAACCTAACGAACAGGTTGCGGGGCGCGGTTGCGCCACTACGTTACGTGCGCGTTTCCGGGAAACATCCGACCGGTGATCGCTGAATCATCCGATCAATACTCAACATTTTCGCGCAACGATGGGGCCAAATCGGCGTAATACAGCGCCATTCGGCGGGAGAAAGCGGGGAAACATGGGTTCACAGATGGGATGGCGCTGCTATGGTTCCGCACCAATAGATCGGATCACTCGCCGACGGAGCGTGCGTATGCCGATGATCACCGCGGTACGGGTCCATGACGTGCGGTTCCCGACCTCGCTCGAGCACGACGGGTCCGACGCGATGAACCCGGACGCCGACTACTCGGCGGCCTACGTCGAACTCCTGACCGACGACCCCGGCCTGGCCGGATACGGGTTCACCTTCACCATCGGACGCGGCACCGACCTCGTCGTCGAGGCCGCACGGCAGCGGGCGCTGCCGCTGATCGGCCGGGACACCGACGAGCTGTGCGCCGACCTCGGCGGCGCGTACCGCCAGCTCGGCGCCGACTCGCAGCTGCGCTGGCTGGGCCCCGAGAAGGGCGTCGTGCACCTCGCCCTCGCGGCGGTGGTGAACGCGCTGTGGGACCTCGCGGCCCGGCGGGCCGGCAAGCCGCTGTGGCGGCTGCTGGCCGAGATGACGCCGGAGGAGCTCGTCGCGGCGACCGACTTCCGGTACGTCTCCGACGCGATCACGCCCGACGAGGCCCTGGCCATGCTGCGCGAGATGGAGCCGACCCGCGCGCAGCGCATCGCCGAGTTGCGCGAGCGCGGCGGCTACCCGTGCTACACCACGAGCGCGGGCTGGCTCGGGTACGACGACGACAAGCTGCGCCGGCTGCTCAAGGAGGCCCTCGACGCGGGGTACCGCCACCTGAAGCTCAAGGTCGGGCGCGACATCGACGACGACGTGCGCCGGCTGCGCATCGCCCGCGAGGTCATCGGCTGGGACTTCGACCTGATGATCGACGCCAACCAGGTCTGGGACGTGTCGCAGGCGATCGAGTGGGTGGGCCGCCTCGCCGAGTTCCGCCCGCTGTGGATCGAGGAGCCGACCAGCCCCGACGACGTGCTCGGCCACGCCACGATCCGCCGGGCGGTGGCCCCGATCGGGGTCGCCACCGGCGAGCACGGCATGAACCGGGTGCTGTTCAAGCAGATGTTCCAGGCCGGCGCGATCGACTACTGCCAGCTCGACGCGGCCCGCCTGGCCGGGGTCAGCGAGATCCTCGCCGTCTACCTCATGGCCCGCAAGTTCGGCGTCCCGGTGTGCCCGCACGCGGGCGGGGTCGGGCTGTGCGAGCTGGTCCAGCACCTGTCGATCTTCGACTTCGTGGCGGTGTCGGGGTCGCTGGAGCACCGGGTCACCGAGTACGTCGACCACCTGCACGAGCACTTCACCGACCCGTGCGTCGTGCGCGACGGGCACTACGTGCTGCCGGAGCAGGCCGGCTACAGCGGCCAGATGCTCGACTCGACCCTCGCCGAGTTCACGTTCCCCGGCGGCACCTACTGGCGTGCCCAGACATCGGATGTTCCGGGGAGCGCGTGATGGCGGCACTACTGCAGGTGAGCGGGGCGAGCAAGAGCTTCCCCGGCGTGCAGGCGCTCGACGGCGTCGACCTCGAGCTGCGCCACGGCGAGGTCCTCGCCCTGGTCGGCGAGAACGGCGCCGGCAAGTCGACGCTGATGAAGCTGCTGTCCGGCATCGACAAGCCCGACGCGGGCGAGTTCTACCTCGACGGGCAGCAGTACACGCCGAGGAACCCGCACCACGCGCACCAGCTGGGCATCTCGGTCATCCACCAGGAGCTCAACCTGATGCCCGACCTCACGGTCGCGCAGAACATCTACATCGGCCGGGAGCCGCGCGCCGGCGGCTTCCTGCTCTCCGAGCGCGCGCTGAACCGGCGCACGCGCGAGCTGCTGGCGCGCCTCGGGCTGCCGCTGGAGCCCACCGACCTGGTGGGCGACCTGACCGTGGCGCGACAGCAGATGGTCGAGATCGCCAAGGCGCTGAGCTTCAACGCCCGGGTGCTCGTCATGGACGAGCCGACCGCGGCGCTGAACGAGGTCGAGGTGGACACGCTCTTCGGCCTCATCCGCCGGTTCGTCACCCCGCAGACCGGCGTCATCTACATCTCGCACCGCATGCACGAGCTCGGCCAGATCACCGACCGGATCACGGTGCTGCGCGACGGGCGGTACGTCGACACGCTCGACACCGCCACGACCAGCATCCCGCAGGTCATCTCGCTGATGGTCGGGCGCACCATCACCGGCGAGCAGCGCCCGCGCGGCGCAGTGCGCGACGGCGAGCCGGTGCTGACGGTGCGCGGGCTGCGCACGAAGGCGCTGCTGCGCGACGTCAGCTTCGAGGTGCGCGGCGGGGAGATCCTCGGCTTCGCGGGCCTGATGGGCGCCGGGCGCACCGAGGTCGCGCGGGCCCTCGTCGGCGCCGACCGCCGCGACGGCGGCACCGTCGTCGTGCACGGCCGGGAGGTCGCGATCGCCAGCCCCGCCGACGCGGCCAAGGCCGGCATCGGCTACCTGTCCGAGGACCGCAAGCGCTACGGCGTCCTGCTCGGCCGCAGCGTTCGCGACAACGTCGTGCTGGCCTCGATGTTCCGCTTCGCCGGGCCGGCCGGCGTCGTCGCCGACCGGCTCATCGGCCGCACCGCCGCCGAGTACGTGACCAAGCTGCGCATCCGCACCCCGTCGACCGGGCAGCTGGTGCAGAACCTCTCCGGCGGCAACCAGCAGAAGACCGTCGTCGCGAAGTGGCTCGTGCGCGACTGCGACGTGCTCATCTTCGACGAGCCGACCCGCGGCATCGACGTCGGCGCGAAGGACGAGATCTACGCGCTGCTCGACGAGCTCGCCGCGGAGGGCAAGGCGATCATCATGATCTCCTCCGAGCTGCCCGAGGTGCTGCGCATGTCGCACCGCATCGCGGTGATGTGCCAGGGGCGCATCACCGCCGTCCTCGACAACGCCGAAGCCACCCAGGAAAACATCATGGACTTTGCCACGCGCTTCGGCGCCGAAGGAGCGGTGACCCCGTGACCTCGATCCCGGTCAACAATCCGATCGTCGCCCGGATCCGCGGCTCAGTGCAGCAGCTCCTGGCCCTGGTGAGCCTCATCGCGATCCTGGTGTTCTTCTCGTTCGCCAGCCCCTACTTCTTCACCACGAGCAACCTCATCGGCATCCTCGTGGCCGCCACGGTCACCGGGATCCTGGCCCTGGGCACCACGTTCGTCATCGTCGCCGGCGGCATCGACCTGTCCATCGGCACCGGCATGATCCTGTGCGGGGTGATGACCGGGGTCTTCCTGACGTACTGGGGCTGGCCGGTCTGGCTCGGCGTGACCGCGGCGATCCTCTTCGGCGGCCTGATCGGCTTCGTCAACGGCCTCAACGTGTCGGTGCTCGGCCTGCCGCCGTTCATCGCCACGCTCGGCATGATGCTCGTCACCGCCGGGCTCGCGCTGGTCATCTCTGGCACCAAGCCCATCTATTTCAAGGAACACCCCGACTTCCAGCTGCTCATGAACTACTCGGTGATCCCGGGCGCCCGGTTCCCGCTGGGTGTCGCCATCTTCCTGGTACTCACCGTGGTGGCCGCGGCGGTGCTGGGCAAGACGATCGTCGGGCGCTACGCCTTCTCGATCGGCAGCAACGAGGCCGCGACCGCCCTGTCCGGCGTCAACGTCGCCCGCTGGAAGATCACCATCTACACGCTGTCCGGCCTGTTCGTCGGCGTCGCCGGCGTGCTCGCCGCCTCCCGGCTGAGCTCCGCGCAGCCGGTCGGCGGCCAAGGCCTGGAGCTCGAGGCCATCGCCGCGGTCGTCATCGGCGGCACCTCGCTACAGGGCGGCCGCGGCTCGATCGCCGGCACGGTGGTCGGCTCGCTCATCGTCGCCGTGCTCACCAACGGCCTGCGGGTCACCGCCGTACCGCAGGAGTGGCAGTCAGTCGTCGTCGGCTGCGTGATCATCGTTGCCGTCTACGTCGACATGCTGCGCAGGAAACGCGCCTAATCACACCCCCCACGTTGCGAATGGAGACGGTTCCATGCAGAGAAAGGCGTTCACCGCGCTGCTCGGCGCGACGCTCGTCACGTTAGCCCTCGGCGCCTGCTCGGACGCCGCGGACAAGCCCGGTTCCGGCGGGGGCGGCGGCGACAAGCAACCGTACGTCGCGCTCATCTCGAAGGGCTTCCAGCACCAGTTCTGGCAGGCCGTGAAGGCCGGCGCCGAGCAGGCCGGCAAGGAGTTCAACGTCAAGGTGACGTTCGAGGGCGCCAAGGAGGAGGGCAACGTCGAGCAGCAGATCCAGCTGCTGCAGACGGTCATCGACAAGCACCCCGACGCGATCGGCTTCGCCGCGATCGACAGCCAGGCCGCCGCCCCGCTCATGACGCTGGCCAAGAACGAGAAGATCCCGGTCGTCGCGTTCGACTCCGGCGTGGACAGCGACGTGCCGGTCACCACCGCTTCCACCGACAACCTCGCCGCCGCGGCCGAGGCCGCCAAGCACATGGCCGAGGCGATCGGCCACGAGGGCAAGATCGCACTGGTGATCCACGACCAGACGTCGGTCACCGGCGTCCAGCGCCGCGACGGCTTCGTCAACTACATCAAGAAGAACGAGCCGAAGATCCAGATCGTCGACACGCAGTACAGCGGCGACCCGCTCAAGGCCACCGACCTCGCCAAGGCGATCATCACCGCCAACCCGGACCTCAAGGGCATCTACGGCTCCAACGAGGGCGCCGCGATCGGCGTGGTGCACGCCGTGCAGGAGAAGGGGATGAACGGCAAGCTCACGATTGTCGGCTTCGACTCGGGCAAGGACCAGATCGACGCCATCAAGTCCGGCGCGATGGCCGGCGCCATCACCCAGAACCCGGTCGGCATCGGCTACGAGACGGTGAAGGCCGCGGTCGCCGTCATCAAGGGCCAGAAGGTCGAGAAGACCATCGACACGGGCTTCTACTGGTACGACAAGTCCAACGTCGACGACCCGAAGATCACGGCGGTGCTGTACCAGTAACCGTCCCCCACGAACCAGCGCCGGGCCACGAGTCGAGTCACCGTGGTCCGGCGCTTCCCATTGCAACATACCGGGCGACCAGGGGCTTGCGGCAAGGCCGGGGTCGTGACGCAGAATCGTCCGCCGAAGCCAAGAATCCGCGAAATTCCGGATTCGCGCGCATTTGGGGGGATTCCGTGTTCGACGTGATCGTTGCCGGCGGCGGGCCGACCGGGTTGATGCTCGCGGCCGAGCTGCGGCTGCAGGGTGTACGCGTGCTGGTGCTCGAGAAGGAGACCGAGCCGACGAAGTTCGTCCGGTCGCTCGGGCTGCACGTGCGCAGCATCGAGGTGCTGGACCAGCGCGGGCTGCTCGAACGGTTCCTCGAGGCGGGCACGAAGCACGCGGCCGGCGGCTTCTTCGCCGCCATCGACAAGCCGTGGCCCGAGCGGATGGACACGGCGCACGGCTATGTCCTCGGTGTACCGCAGACGACCACCGACCGGCTGCTGGAGGAGCACGCCGCCGAGGCCGGCGCCGAGATCCGGCGCGGCTGCGAGGTGGTCGGGCTGCGCCAGGACGACGACGGGGTCACGGCCGAGCTGGCCGACGGCTCGCGGGAGCGCGCGCGGTACCTCGTCGGCTGCGACGGCGGCCGCAGCGCCGTGCGCAAGCTGTCCGGCGTCGCCTTCCCCGGCGAGCCCGCCCGGGTCGAGATCCTGCTGGGCGAGATGGAGGTGACCGCGGCGCCGGAGACGGTGACCGCCGTCGTCGCCGAGATCCGCCGGACCCAGAAGATGTTCGGCCTCGGCCCGGTCGGCGGCGGCGCGTACCGCGTCGTCGTGCCGGCCGAGGGCCTGGCCGAGGACCGCGCGGTCGCGCCGACGCTGGAGGAGTTCCGCCGGCAGCTGCAGCGCTACGCGGGCACCGACTTCGGCGTGCACTCGCCGCGCTGGCTGTCCCGCTTCGGCGACGCCACCCGGCAGGCCGAGCGGTACCGGGCCGGGCGCGTGTTCCTGGCCGGCGACGCCGCGCACGTCCACCCGCCGATGGGCGGCCAGGGCCTGAACCTCGGCCTCCAGGACGCGTTCAACCTCGGCTGGAAACTGGCCGCGGCGATCGGCGGCTGGGCGCCCGAGGGCCTGCTCGACAGCTATGAAACCGAGCGGCACCCAGTCGCCGCCGACGTGCTGGACAACACCCGCGCCCAGATGGTCCTGCTCTCGACCGAGCCGGGCCCGCAGTCGGTACGCCGCCTGCTCGCACAGCTGATGGACTTCGAGGAGGTGAACCGGTACCTCATCGAGAAGATCACCGCGATCGGCGTGCGCTACGACTTCGGCGAGGGCCACCACCTGCTCGGCCGCCGGCTGCGCGACATCCACCTCGAGCGGGCCCGCCTCTACGAGCTGACGCGCGCCGGCCGGGGTCTGCTGCTGGACCAGACCGGCCGCCTGTCGGTCGAGGGCTGGTCGGACCGGGTCGACCACGTCGTCGACGTCAGCGAGGAGCTGGACGCGCCAGCGGCACTGCTGCGCCCCGACGGCCACGTGGCGTGGGCCGGCGACGACCAGCAGGACCTGCTCGCCCACCTCCCGAGGTGGTTCGGCCCCGCCCGCTGACTGGCACAGGTGAGTGGGTGGCCGCGTCGTCGGTAGTGGCTGAGGCGGGCTGCCGTTGCGGTACTAGGCGGCCGGCGTCGTGGTGCAGGTCCAGTCCTCCTGGGCGGGCGGGGAGTACGCCGAGACGCCCGCCGCGTTGTACGAGCGCACCTTGAAGCACATGTAGGTGCCCGGGTTCAGGCCGGTCCAGGTGTACGACGTCGCGTTCGCGCCGGTGCTGTGCGATGCGGAGCCGTTGATGACGGTGAAGCCGGTCTCGTCGGAGGAGTTGTCGTTCCACTGCAGGCGGACGGCGGTCGGGCCGGTCGGGGTCGCCGTCAGGCCGGAGGGCGCCGCCGGGCCGGTGCCGGGCTGGGTGATGGCGCAGACCCAGTCGCCCTGCGCCGCCGGGAAGTACGCCGACGCGCCGGAGGCGTTGAAGGCGCGCACCTTGAAGCACATGCGCGTGTCGGGAGCCAGGCCGTCCCAGTTGAGCGACGTCGCGTTCGCGGCGGCGTTTCTCGACGCGGCGCCGTTGAGGACGCTGAAGCCGGTCTCGTTCGCGGAGTTGTCCGCCCACTGCAGGCGGATGGTGGTGGCGCTGACCGGGGTCGCGGTCAGATTCGACGGTACGGCGGGCACCCCGTTGGCCCCGGCGCGCGCCGAGCCGGTGGCGCCGGGTGCCGCGGGCGCGCCGATGCCGGCGGACGCCGACGACGAGGTCGCGCCGCCGCCGGCCGCTGGGACGCCGTTGAGGCCGCCCACCGCGTCCGCCTCCGTGGCGCCCGGGTTCGCCGCCGCCGGGTCGGGGTCGCGCGGGTCGTCGCCGCGGCCGAACGTCAGCGCGGCCGCCGCTGCTACCACGACGGCCACCACGGCGGCGCCGGCGACGAGCAGGCCCCGGGACCGCAGGATCGAGCGGTCGCCGGGCGGTGGCACGGGCGCGGCCTCGGAAACGGTGGGCGCGGGCTCCGCCGCGGTGCGCGCCGCGGCGGCGAGGGCGGCGCCGGAGGGCCAGCGCTGCGCCGGGTCCTTGGCCAGGGCCCGGGCCACGAGCGCCCGCACGCCGGGCGGCACGTCCCGCGGCAGCGGCGGCGGCTCGTCGTTGGCGTGCCGCAGCGCGATCTGCAGCAGGCTCTCGCCCTCGAACGGCAGCCGGCCGGCCAGGCACTGGTACGCCACGACGCCGAGCGAGTAGATGTCGGACTGTGCGGTCGCGGGCCGGCCGCCGGCGCGCTCCGGTGCGATGTACGACGCGGTGCCGAGCAGCAGGCCGGTCGACGTCTGGTGGGTCGCGGCGGCCGAGCGGGCGATGCCGAAGTCGGTGAGCACGGCGCTGCCGTCGGGGCGGATCAGCAGGTTGCCGGGCTTGATGTCGCGGTGCATCACGCCGTTGCTGTGCGCCGCGTGCAGGGCCTCGGCGGCCTCGGCGACGAGCCGCATCGTCGCCTCGGGGCTCAGCGGGCCGCGGTCGAGGGTGCGCGCCAGGGACTCGCCCTCGATGTACTTCATGACGAGGTATACGCCGGCGGCCGGGTCGTCGCCGAAGTCGTACACGTCGACCACGCCCGGGTGGCTGATCGTGGCCATGATGCGCGCCTCGGCCCGGAACCGCTCGATGAACATCGGCTCTTCCGAGGGGGCGCGCAGCAGCTTGACCGCCACCGTGCGGCCCAGGACCCGATCGAGCCCCTGCCACACGTCACCCATGCCGCCGCCGGCGATGTGCCGGCCGATCTCGTACCGCCCGGCGAGCACCGTTCCCGCGCCGATCAACGCGACTCCCTCCGCCGGCCGGACCTGGCCCCCGTGGACTCTACGGGTTACCGGTCCGTCAGCCGAGTGCCGAATCGGCCGGTGCTAAGCGGCCGGCGGGTTCGGGGACAGGCCGGTGCAGCGGCGCAGGGCGGCGAAGCGGTCGGTGGCGGCCTTGGCCGCGGAGCCGGTGAGCGGCTTCGGCTGGCCCGTGGACGACACCACCGCCGGGAGCAGGTCGGCGCGGATCACGGACCGCCCGCGCACCTGGACTTTCAGGACGCCGGTGTCGGCGGATCCGACGTACCACACGAAATTGCCCAACCCGTAGGCCACATAGGTCCGGCCCAGCCACCCGTCGCCCTGCAGCACGTGCGCATGCGCCCCAATGATCATGTCGGCGCCGGCTTCGGCCAGGGCGCGCGCGAACGACTTCTGGTCCTCGTTGGGACAGGAGACTCGTTCGGTACCCCAATGGTTGAACACGACCACGAGGTCCGCCTGCTCGCGCGCCTTGCGGACCGCGGCGACGGCCCGCGGGACGTCCCACGCCAGCGCGATCCCGGGCGTGTCCGGACCGGCCTTCCAGCTCTCGGCGAGCGTGTGAATCTGGCTGAACCCGAGGATCGCGACGCGGACGCCCCGCACCGGCAGGATCAGCGGCGCGTACGCCTCGTCGACGTTGCGCCCGCCCCCGAACGCGGGCATCCCGGCGGCCGCGGCGGCGTCGAGGGTGTCGCCGAACCCGACCCGCCCGTAGTCGAGCGCATGGTTGTTCGCGATCGACACGGCGTCGATGCCGCCCGCCTTGATCGCCTGGTACGCCGAAGCCGGCGCCCGGAAGTGAAACTCCTTCGGCTCGGGCGTCCCGCGCGTGGTGATCGCGGTCTCCAGGTTGACGACGGCGAGGTCTGCCGCGGACAGCTCGCCCGTCATCGGCCCGATCGCGGTCGCGGGATCCTTGAGCAGCGCGGCCGTGCGCTCGGTGAAGTGCACGTCGCCGCCGAAGGCAAGGGTCAGCTCCACCGGCGCCGCCGGCGACGGCGACGCGCTCGACGCGGCCGAGGCCCCCGCGGCCGCCGTAGACGCGGGCGCGGGGTGCGCCGACGGGCCGCCCGCGTCGCAGGCTGCGAGCAGCAGGGCCAGCGCCACCGCCGCCGGCCGCCGAGTCGTCATGGCGCACAGCTTACGAGTAGAGGCGGCACGATATGCGCCGGAGGTTTCAGGAGTGCACGGCCGAGAGGGCGACGGTGGTGTACCCCATCACGAACGAACCGCCGGCCGAGTCCACGACGGCGCCGATGCCTGCGAGGGCCGGGGCCAGGCGCTCGGGCGGCACGCGGGTGAGCAGGCCGACGGTGGGCACGGTGTCGAGCCACTCGGCGCGCGTGTAGGTCCGCTCCCACGGCACGCGCCAGATCTCCGGCTCGGCGAACACTCCGGTGGCGCTCAGGGCCTCGCCGGCCTGGGCGCTGAACGTCGCGTACGCGTCCGGGCCACCCGCCCAGCGCTGCAGCATCGGCAGGTCGGGCAGCTCGCGGCCGAACACCTCGGCGAAGGCATCGGCCAGGTCCGGCGGCGGGCCGAAGGCGTTCCAGAAGGCGGCGAACCGGCCGCCGGGGCGCAGGACGGCGGCCGCCTTCGCCGCACCGGCGGACGGCTCGACCCAGTGCCAGGCCTGGCCGGCGACCATGGCGTCGAAGGTGCGCCCGGCCGGGTCCCAGGCCTCGACGGTGGCGACCTCGACCTCCAGGCCGCGGCGGCGGGCCGCGGCGGCCATGCGCTCGTCGGGGTCGACGCCGAGCACGGTGCAGCCGGCCGCCTGCAGCTGGCGGGCGACGATGCCGGTGCCGCAGCCGACGTCGAGGACCTCGCGGCCGGGCAGGCCGTCGAGGATGCGTTCGAGGAGCGCGGCCGGGTAGTCGGGGCGGGCGCGGTCGTAGCGTTCGGCGTCCTCGCCGAACGACTCGGCTACCGTTCGTTGACGATGGGCCTCGTCCGAAGCAGGAGTGGGCATGCGCCCACTCTAGTGGGCAACCGCCCACTCACCAACTGGAAGCAAACGTAAGGGGATTGGGTGCCGACCGGAGTGGCCATCCGCGACGTACGCGAGCAGCTGTTCGACGCCGCCGACCGCATCCTGCTGCGCGACGGGCCGAGCGGGCTGACCAGCCGCGCGGTCACCGCCGAGGCGGGGGTGGCCAAGGGGGTGCTGCACAAGCACTTCGAGGACTTCGACGGCTTCCTGGCCGACTTCGTGCTCGACCGCGTCGAGCGGATGGACGCGCAGGCCGCCGCGCTGCGTGACGCCGCCGGGACCGGCGACGTCGTCGACAACGTCGCGGGCGCGCTCGCCGCCGTGTTCGGCTCGGTCGCGGTGGCCATCGTCGCGCTGGTCACCTTCCGCGACGAGCTGCGGGCGCGGCTGCGCCGCACCTGGCCGGCCGGCGTGCCGGTGCTGACCGAGGCCGCGATCATGATCGGGCGGTACCTCGGCGCAGAGCGCGAACTCGGGCGCATCGCCGCCGGCGCCGACGAGGAGTCGCTCGGCGCGATGCTGGTGGGCACCGGCCACCTGCTCTTCGCCGACCGCACCGGCCCGGCGCCCGCACCGGAGGCGGTGCGCCGCGCCGTGGCCGCGGTGCTGGGCGGCGCGCTGCCGCGTTGACCTTTCCCCTGGGTGAAGGTCCAGGGTGGGGCGCATGGATCGCTACATCGGATCGGGACCGTACTGCTACGCCAACTCCCTCGCGATGGTCCTCGGCCCGGGCGCGCCGCCGCCGGCCGTGCTCGAGGTCCTCACCGGGTCGCCGTTCGGCTTCGAGCTGCTCGCCGGCCTGCCGTTCTTCGACCCGTACGGCTGGGACCCCGACCGTGGGCTCGACGACGCGATCGGCCTGCTGGGCTGGTCGTTCCGGCGCACGGGCGCGGCCGGCGGTGCGGAGGCGCTGGCCACGCTGCGTGCGGCGCTGCGCAGCGGGCGGCCGGCGCTCGTCGGGCCGGTGGAGATGGGGCTCTTTCGGCATCAGCCGTTCATGAACGGGCCGATCGGCGCCGATCACTTCGTCGCCGTGCTCGAGGTCGACGACGACCTCGTGCGCTTCCACGACCCGCACGGGTTCCCCTACGCGACGCTGCCGGTCGCGGACTTCCTCGCCGCGTGGCGGGCGGAGACGATTGCCTACCGCAGCACGGAGTACACCATCCGCTTCGACTTCCACCATGACCGCGCGGTGGGCGCGGACACCGCCCTGCGAGCCGCGCTGCCCGGTGCGGTGGCGTGGCTGCGCGGCGAGGGCGGCACCCCGCCGCCGGGGACGCTGGGCGGCGCGGAGGGCGTCCAGGCGTTCGCGGCGCAGGTCGAGGCCGGCCTGCCCGACGGGGTGCACGGCCACCTGGTGCACTTCGCGATCCGCTGCGGGGCGCGCCGCCTGGCTGACGCCGCCGACGCGCTCGACGGGCTCGGCCTGGCCGAGGCGGCCGAGATCGCCACGCACCAGGCGCGGCTGGTCGGCGGCCTGCAGTACCCGGTGATGACCGGCGACACCAAGACCGCGGCGGCGCTGCTGCGCGAGCTCGCGCCGACCTACGAGGCGCTGGCCGTCGCCATCGACAAGGACATCCGTTGACTCTCCCGTAAGGGGAGGCCGCAGCGTCGCGCGGCGCTGGCCGCCGGCTACACGGGGCTCGCGTTCGCCACGGCGCCGGGCTGGGCGCCGGCCGCCGCGGTCGTGGCGGGCGCCGGCAACGGAGGGCTGGGGCCGGGCCAGTCGGCACTGCTGGCGGCCCTGGCGCCGGCCCCGCTGCGGCACCGATCGGCCTCGGCGGCCCCATCCGGGAGCACTACCTGGTCTCGGCGTTCGACACCGACGACGAGTCGGCCCACCGCACCGAGGTCGCCTGGCCGATCTTCACCACCAAGCCGGCTTAGGCTGCTGCGCATGCTTATCGTGCGCGCCTGCCTGCGCGACGGTCGCGGTGGCAGCCCCACCGCGGTCCTCGACGACGGTCCGTTCACCGACGCCGAGCGGCGGGCGGTGCCGGTTCGGGCCGGCACGTCGCACGCGGTGTTCCTCGGCGCGGCCGGCGCCCTGCGGTTCTGCACGTCCGAAGGCGAGCTGCCCGCGTGCGGCCACGGCACCGTCGCCGCCCTCGCCGTGCTCGCGGCCCGCGCGCCCGGGCGGCGCATCGAGCTCGCCCTGCGCGCCGGCGGCCGGACCTTCGCCGGTCGCGCCTCGTTCGACGGCGAGGTCTGTCACGCGGCGTTCGACCCCGGCCCGGTCACCCTGCGCGCTCCCACCGGCGACGAGGCCGGCGAGGTGCTCGGCGCGCTCGGGCTCGCCGCGGCAGATCTCGCCGGTGCGCCGTGCGTGGCCTCGGTCGGGCGCGAGCGGCTCCTCGTCCCGGTCGCCTCCCGGGCCGCACTGGCCGCGCTGGCGCCGGACCTGGAGCGGCTGCGCGCCGTGCCGGCGTTGCTCGGCTGCTACGTGTACAGTCCGCCGGGCCCGGACGGGCGGGCCGCCGCGCGCATGTTCGCGCCCTCGATCGGCGTGCCGGAGGACATCGCCAACGCCAACAGCACCGCCTGCCTGGCCGCGTACCTCGGCGCGGACGTCGCGGTGGACATGGGCGACGCGCTCGGCGAGCCGGCGACGGTCACCGCCACCGTGCGGGGCGGCGCGGTCGAGGTCGGAGGCACCGCCCGACCAGTCAGCTGAGATATTCACATTCTTCGCTTTATCGGCTACCCTCCCCGGCGGGAGCCGCGCGCGTTGACCTCGTTCTTTCGTCGTCAGCCGCGCCGCCGCCGCGCCCGTTCGGTTTCGGTGGCGGGCGCGCACCCCGAGGAGTACCGATGCAACTTTCATCGATCGCCCGGCGGATCGCGGTCGGGGGGCTGGTCGTGCTGACCGCGGCCCTCGGCCTTGTCGTGCTCGACCGGCCGGCGCCGGTCTCGGCGCACGGCTCGCTCACCGACCCGCCGTCGCGCAACTACGGCTGCTGGGCCCGCTGGGGCTCGGACTTCCAGAACCCGCACATGGCCGACACCGACCCGATGTGCGCACAGGCCTGGCAGGCCAACCCCAACACCATGTGGAACTGGAACGGCCTGTACCGCGAGGGCGTCGCCGGCAACCACCAGGCCGCGGTCCCGGACGGGCAGCTGTGCAGCGGCGGGCGCACCCAGAACGGGTTCTACGCCTCACTGGACACGGTCGGGCCGTGGGTCGCCGCCACGAAGCCGGACAAGTTCACGCTCACGCTGACCGACCAGGCGCAGCACGGCGCCGACTACCTGCTCATCTACATCACCAAGCAGGGCTTCGACCCGGCCACGCAGCCGCTGACGTGGAACAGCCTCGAGCTGATCCAGCGCACCGGGCGGTACGCGCCGGCCGGGCAGTACCAGGCGCAGGTCGACGCCGGCACCCGCACCGGGCGCCACGTCATCTACACCGTCTGGCAGGCCAGCCACATGGACCAGTCGTACTACCTGTGCAGCGACGTGATCTTCACCGGCCAGGGCGGCGGCGGCTCCACGTCGCCTTCCCCGTCGCGCTCGACCTCGCCCTCGCCGTCGGTGTCGGTGTCGCCGTCGCGTTCGACGTCGCCCTCGGCGTCGATCCCGGCCGGCTCGTGCGCCGCGTCCTACGCGAAGACCTCCGAGTGGAACGGCGGCTTCGGCGCGACGGTGACCGTGACCGCGGGTGCCGTCGGCATCAGCACGTGGACGGTGAAGATGACGTTCGCCAACGGGCAGACCGTGTCCAGCTTCTGGAACGCCAACCTGACGACCAGCGGCAGCACGGTCACGGCGACGAACGCCAGCTACAACGGCCGGATGAGCCCGGGGCAGAGCACCAGCTTCGGCTTCAACGGCACCTGGTCCGGCACGAACAACCCGCCGGCCCTGACGTGCTCGGCGCAGTAGTGCAGGCCTGATCCGACAGGGGACCCCCGGCCGAGTACTCGGCCGGAGGTCTTCACTAGGTCGAGCCGGCGCCGCGGCGGCGCGCTCGTCTCGCGTCGCGTGGACGCTAGGTGAGGGCGCCGGCCGGTGCGGGGGCGTGGTCGTCCAGCGCATGCCACAGGGCGGCCAGGGCGGTCGCGGCCGCCTCGTCGGTGCGGCGCAGCCAGGCCAGGTGGCGCACCGCGTGGGTGGCGACCGCGCCCGCGCAATGACCTGGCAGGACATCGCGCTGAGCCTCGGCCTGGGCACCCCGCAAGCGGCTCGGCAGCGTTATGAGCGGCTGGAGGCCCGTAGCGACCCGGCGACGTGATGGGGGATCCGCCCGAGCGGCTCGGTGCCGCGGGTTACCGGCTGCCGGATAGCTTCGCGGTCACGCCACTAGCGAATCCAGTGGTCGTACGGGTGGCGGCCCGGACGGAAGCCGGCGGACTCGGCCTTGGCGGCGGCCGCGGCGAACCCGGTCGCCACCGCCTCGGGCCGGTGCGCGTCGCTGCCGAAGCTCACCGCGGTGCCGCCGGATTCGCGCCACCAGTGCAGCACCTCCGGCTCGAGGTCGCGCCGGGTGTTGACCTCCAGGGCGCGGCCGGTCCCGGCGAGGGCCGCGAGGACCGCGCGCACCTCCTCCTCGAAGTCCGTGAGGCGGGTGGCCCGGTCCTGCGGCAGGTAGCGCAGCGGGTAGTCGAGGTGGGTCAGGGTCGAGAAGTCGCCGCAGGACACGATCATGCGGATGGTCTCGGCGAAGTACTCGCGCAGCACGTCCGGCACGCCGCGCAGCGCGAACTCGTCCTCCACGAGACAGTGCCGGCCGGCGACGCTGATCGAGTGCAGCGAGCCGATGACGCGCTCGAACGGGTGACTGGCCAGCAGCGCCGCGGCCGGCTCGGCGAACCAGTGCGGTTCGCCGAGCTCGACGCCGGTGATGATCTTCAGTTCCGGGTACTTCGCGCGGCACCGCTCGATCGCCTCGAGGTAGCCCTCGACGTCCAGCGGCGGCGGCGCCAGGTGGGTCGGGTCGGCCAGGTGCCGCGCCATCCGGTCCGGCAGCAGCGACGGGTCGACGGTCCAGGTCACGAAGTCCGTGTGCTCGGTGAACGCGATCGCCGGCAGCCCGAGCTCGACGGCCCGGGCGCACGACCCCTCCATGTCGCCGGTGTCGGTGTCCCACGAGAACTCGCTGTGGGTGTGCAGGTCGGGGGGCAGTCGGCGCATCAGCACACGGTAGGTCACTTCGCCGGACGGGCCAGGACCTCCCCGTGCACGATGGAGATCCACCCGTCGCCGTCGGCCGCCCACCGCCGCCAGGCGTCCGCGATGCGCTGCAGGTCCGCCAGCGGTACCCCGGAGGCGAGCGCCTGGCGCCCCATCGCCGAGGAGACCACGCGGTCCGCCCACATGCCGCCCCACCACGCGCGGTCCTCGTCGTCGGCGTAGCACCAGGTGCTCGACGTCGCCGTGACGTCGGTGAACCCGGCCCGGCGCGCCCAGGCCAGCAGCCGGCGCCCGGCGTCGGGCTCGCCGCCGTTGGCGCGGGCCATGCGCTGGTACAGCGCCATCCACTCGTCGAGCTCGGGCAGCTGGGGGTACCACACGAACCCGGCGTAGTCGCTGTCGCGCACGGCGACGTAGCCGCCGGGCTTGCACACGCGGTGCATCTCGCGCAGCGCCGCCACCGGGTCGGCGACGTGCTGCAGCACCTGGTGCGCGTGCACGACGCAGAACGTGTCGTCGGGGTACGGCAGCGCGTGCACGTCGCCCTTGACGACCTCGGCGTTGGCGACCCCGGCGAGGCCCTCGCGGGCGAGCTCGACGGCCTCGTCGGTCACCTCCAGGGCGGTCACGTGCGCCACCAGGGCGGCCAGGTCGCGGGTGATCGTGGCCGGCCCGGCACCGACGTCGAGCACCTTCATCTTCTCGTTGAGCACCGGCAGCAGGTAGGCGGCGGAGTTCTCGGCGGTGCGCCAGCGGTGTGAGCGCAGCACCGACTCGTGGTGTCCGTGGGTGTAGACGTTGCTCGGCATGTCCCGAACTCTAGGCCCGCGTTCTCAAACTTCGGTATTGATCTCCCATATTATGGGACGCGTCGAGTGGCGGCAGCGTGACCGGATCCGTCCGGTGCGGTGCCGGGCCGTGCCTGGCGTGCCGGCCGGGCGCGGCGCAGGATCGAAGCCATGCGAAGCGCACTGCTCATCATCGACATCCAGGAGTCCTTCCGCCGCCGCCCGAGCTGGGCGGCCGTGTCCGACCCGGACATCGCCGACACCGTCGCGCCCCTGGTCGCCGACGCCCGCGAGCGCGGCGACCTCGTGGTGTGGGTCCTGCACACCGAGCCCGGCACCGGCAACGTCTTCGACCCCGAGGCGGGCCACGACTACGTGCGCTACCTCGACGGCCTCGACCCGCTGCCGGGCGAGCCGCAGCTGGTCAAGACCTCCGCGAACGCGTTCACCACGACCGGCCTGCAGCAGTTGCTCACCGCCGAGAGCATCCGCCACCTGATCGTGACCGGCATCCAGACCGAGTGGTGCTGCGAGACGACCACGCGGGTGGGGTGCGACCTCGGGTACGAGGTCACGTTCGTCACCGAGGCGACCGCGACGTTCCCGATCCCGCACGTGGCCGAGCGCGACCGCCCGTACGACGAGATCCTCGCCAGCCCCCGCACGCTGCCGGTCGCCGACGTCATCGCGCGCACGGAATATGCTCTGGCCGGGCGTTTCGCGACCGTCGCCACCGTCAAGGAGGTCCTCGCCCGGTGAGAGTCGTCTTCCTGCTCGTGCCGCAGGTGCACCTGCTCGACCTGGCCGGACCCGCACAGGTGTTCTCCACCGTGCGCGACCTCGGCCTGGGCTACGAGCTGCACTACGTGGCCGAGCTGGAGGACGTGCCCACCGCGCAGGGCGTGCCGCTGCGCGCGTCGCTCGACTGGCCCGAGCTGGCACCCGACGACCTCGTGCTCGTCCCCGGCTGGCGCGGCCACCGCTTCGGCGTGCACGGCGTGCTGACCGGATCGACCCGCGCAAGACTCGCCGGACACCACGCCGCCGGCGGCACCGTGGCCAGCGTCTGCGCCGGCGCCGACGCCCTGGGCCAGGCCGGCCTGCTCGACGGCCGCCGCTGCACGACACATCACGACCTGCAGGACCACCTGGCCGAGCGGTACCCGGCCGCCCGCGTGGTCCGCGACGTGCTCTACGTCGTCGACGAGCGGGTCGTCACCTCGGCCGGCATCGCCAGCGGCATCGACCTGGCGCTGCACCTGGTGGCGACCCGGCACGGCCCCGCGGTCGCCGCCCAGGTGGCCCGCGAGATGGTCGTCTACGCCCGCCGCAACGGCGACGCACCACAGCACAGCGTGATGCTGCGCCACCGCGACCACCTCTCCGACGTCGTGCACCGCGTGCAGGACCTCATCGACGGCCGCTTCGCCGAACGCCTCCCGCTGCGCGCCCTGGCCGGCGCCGCGGGCGTGAGCGAGCGCACCCTGACCCGCGCCTTCGGCGACGCCACCGGCCTGACCCCGCTGCGCTACCAGCAGCTGCTGCGCCTGGAGCGCGCCGAGCACCTGATCGGCCACGGCGCCACGGTCGAGGCCGCCGCCCGCGCCGCGGGCTTCGAGGACGCCCGCATGCTGCGCCGCCTGCGCTCCCGCGCACACGCAGCCTGACCCACCCGCCCCGAGGTTTCGAACCAGCAGCAAGGGTCGTGGTTTGGGTCGGCGCCTCCGAAGCCGGCAACGACACCAGCACCATCCGCGACCCGAACCCCGCCACACCGTAACCGTCACGGAAATCCGTATGGCGCCGACCGCGGGGCCGGCACCACGTCGTCGCCCGGAGGCTGCCGTGACCGGGGCAGACATTCGTCATGTTCCCAATTGACATCCAGCAATTTGGGTAGGAAACTTTCAAGAACCTTGAGCCGAGGTAACTTACCTACCGGCTCTGGATAGGCCGGCTGTGCAGGAGGTTCCGTGGAGCGTAGGAGATTTCTCGTCGGCACTGTCGCCGCGGGCGCGCTCGGCGCGGCGGCCGCAACGGCCGCAGGCGCGCCCGTGGCGGCCGAACCCGGCGTTCGCCGCGTGAAGACCGGCCTCGATGTGCTGGTCGGCTCCGGCTTCGTGGCGCTGGCCGGTCAGAAGGTGGGGGTCGTGTCCAACCCGACCGGGGTCGACGCCGAATACCGTCACCTCGTCGACCTCATGCACGGCTCCGGCCGGGTGGAGGTGGTCGCCGCCTTCGGTCCCGAGCACGGCTTCCGGGGCTCGGCCCAGGCCGGCGGCAGCGAAGGCACCGGGACCGACGCCCGCACCGGCATCGTCGTCTACGACGCGTACGGCGCATCCCAGGCCAAGTGGGGTGAGCTCATCACGAAGTCGGGCGCGGAAACCCTCGTCTTCGACATCCAGGATGTCGGTGCCCGCTTCTATACCTACATCTGGACGATGTACGACTCCATGGTGGCGGCCGCCCGGCTCGGCAAGCGGTACGTCGTGCTGGACCGGCCCAACCCGATCGGTGGACGCGCGTACGGGCCGATGATGACCGCCGGGTACACCTCCGGGGTCGGGAAGAAAGAGATCGTGCAGCAGCACGGCATGACGGTCGGGGAGCTCGCACGGTTCTTCAACGCCGAGTTCCTGCCGGTCGAGGCGGGACGGTCGGCCGACCTGCAGGTGATCGCCTGCGAGCACTGGAAGCGCGACAAGTTCGCCGCGGACACCGATGTGCCGTGGGTGATGCCGAGCCCCAACATGCCGACCCCCGACTCGGCGCTCGTCTACCCCGGTACCTGCATGTTCGAGGCTGTCTCGTCGATCACCGAAGGTCGCGGCACCACCCGCCCGTTCGAGCTGATCGGCGGCCTCGCCGGCGACTTCGACCACCACTGGGGTGACCGGCTCAACGCCCGCAACCTGCCGGGCGTGGAGTTCCGCGAGGCATACTTCACGCCCACAGCGGCCGGACAAAAGCCGCAACTGCTCAACAAACTCTGCGCGGGCGTCGAGGTGAAGGTGGTCGACCGGGAGCGGTACGACCCGATCCGCGTCGGCGTCGCGATGCTCGTGGAGGCTCGCAAGTATGCGGCGTTCGCCTGGCGGGCCGACAACTGGATCGACAAGCTCACCGGGTCGTCGCGGCTGCGGGAGATGATCGACGCCGGCGCCGACGTCGACGACGTGGTCGGCGCCTGGACCGGCGAACTCGCGGACTTCGACGGCCGCCGCGGGTCGTACCTGCTCTACGGCTAGAAGTCGTTGCCTTCCCACCCATCGGACGGGCCGGGCAGCCGGCGGTGATTATCAATATCGACAGTCGCGATGGGGCGCGGCCGCAAGTCGCGCCCCGGACCTCAAGGAGTCCGCATGCGCCATCGGTTCGGTTGGCGAGTCTGCATTGCCGCAGTCTCGGTCGGTGCGCTTCTGTCGTCCACGGCGGCCCCCGCGGTCGCTGAGGGGCAGGGGCCGATCGGCGCGGTGAACACTGGTGGGCCCGGGCATTCGGATGATGCGGGGATCCGCGGCAAGATCATCAGCACGATCCGGCACATGACCCTCGAGGAGAAGGTCGGGCAGCTGTTCGTCGTCGAGGTGTACGGCCAGGACGCCGACACCGTGTCCCCGGCCATGGCGGCCCGAAACCAGGCACTGTACGGTGTCGACACCCCGGCTCAGGTCATCGACAAGTACAAGCCGGGTGGGGTCATCTACTTCGACTCCAGACGCGGGCCCGACAACGTGCGAAACCCGCGGCAGATCGCCACGTTGTCCAACGGGCTCCAGGCGGCTGCCGCCCGCCAGCGGCAGTCGATCCCGCTGCTCATCTCCACCGACCAAGAGGGTGGCGCTGTCGTCTACCGGCTCGTCGCGCCGGCCACTGAGATGCCCGGCAACATGGCCCTCGGCGCGGGACGATCGACAGCGGACGCACACCGTTCGGCCGAAGTGATCGGCACCGAGCTGGCGGCCGTCGGGATCAACCAGGACTACGCACCCGTCGCTGACGTCAACGTCAACCCCGCCAACCCCGTCATCGGCGTGCGATCGGTCGGTGAGGACCCCACCCTGGTCTCCGAGATGGTGGCTGCCCAGGTGGCCGGCTACCACGCCGGCGGTGTGGCCACGGTCGCCAAGCACTTCCCGGGGCACGGCGACACCGCCACGGACAGCCATTTCGGCCTGCCGGAGGTCACACACACCCGCGCGCAGCTCGAGGCGATCGACCTGCCACCGTTCCGGGCCGCGATCGCCCAAGGCGTCGACACGATCATGACCGCACACGTCGTGCTCCGGTCGGTTGATTCCAGCGGCGCGCCGGCAACGATGTCCAAGCCCATCCTCACCGGGCTGCTGCGCGAAGAACTGGGCTACGACGGGCTCATCGTCACCGACGCCCTCGACATGCAAGGGGCGACGAGCACGTACCCGCCAAACGTCGCGCCGGTCGAGGCGTTCAAGGCCGGCGCCGACCAGCTCGTGCTGGCGCCCCAGATGGACGTCGCCTACACGTCGGTGCTCAACGCCGTCCGCAACGGCGAGATCTCCATGCACCGCCTTGACGATTCGGTCTACCGGATCCTGCGGCTGAAGATGAAGCGGGGCCTGTTCGACCATCCGTTCGTCGACGTCGAGCTGGCGGACAAGGTCGTCGGCGCGCCCGACCACCTCGCCGACGCGCAGCTGATCACCGACCACACCACGACGCTCGTCAAGAACGACGCCGGCGTGCTGCCGCTCACTCATGACCCGCGGAAGGTTCTCGTGACCGGGTGGGGCGTGGCGACGACGAGCGCGCTCGGCAACGCCATCGGTCGACGCGGGCAGACCGTCACGATCGCTGAGACGGGCACGACACCCAGCCAGACCAGGATCAACCAGGTGGTCGCCGAAGCCGTGCGCAGCGACCTCGTGGTGGTGTCGACGATGAACGCATCCAGTCTCAACGCCGACACCGGGCTGCCCACCGCGTCGGCCGCCGCCCAGCAGGCCCTGGTCAAGGCGTTGCTCGCGACGGGCAAGCCGGTCATCGTGTCGGGAATGCGCAACCCCTATGACATCTCGTACTTCACCGCGGCGCCGACCTACCTTGCCACCTACGGCTACACGGTCGCCTCGATGGAGTCGCTGACCCGCGTGCTGTTCGGGGAAGTCAACCCCGTCGGCAAACTGCCCGTCACGATTCCGCGAGCGGACGGTTCGGGCGCCCTCTACCCCTTCGGACACGGGCTCAGCTACGGCGGCTGACCGACGAACGCATCGGCCACCTCCGGCGCCTGCCCCGGGGGTGGCCCTGCCGTTCACGTGGATTTTGGGCCGCCGGGAACTGCGGGCCGCGACGGTCGGCCGGTCGCACCCGACCATCGCATCAGTCTGGGACCGCGGCGACCAGGTTTAGCTTGAAGCCGACATGCGTCGGGACGAACCCGAGCCGCTCGTAAAAGCGGTGCGCGTCTGAGCGGCTCACGTCGGAGGTGAGCTGCACGAGCTGGCAACCGCGCTCGTGGGCCTCGTCGATGGCCCACTGCATCAGGGCGGCGCCGAGGCCGCTGCCGCGTTCGTCCCGGGCCACCCGGACGGCCTCGATCTGGCCACGGGCGGCGCCGCGGCGGGTCAGCCCTGGCAGCAGGCTCAACTGGAGCGTGCCCACCGTGCGCCCGTCCCGCTCAGCGACGACGAGCAGCTGATTGGCGTCGGCTTCGATGGCGGCGAAGGCCCGCAGGTATGGTGTCAGGTCGTCGGGCGACTCGCGGCCGGCGCCCAACGGGTCGTCCGCGAGCAGCGCCACGATCGCCGGCACGTCCGCCTCGGTTGCCTTGCGGATCCGCAACTCCGTCACGCCTCGTCCTCCCGGGTGACTCGCTACCGAAACCGAAGCCGTTACGCCCGCCGAGCATACCGTTACGACGGCAGCAGCCGGGGCGGTGCGGTCGAGGCCCGGCTCCTCGGATCAGAGCCGACCCAACCCTGTGCCAAGAATTCGGGCGCGC
Organism: Dactylosporangium darangshiense; assembly: GCF_039537565.1. Taxonomy (NCBI): domain Bacteria; kingdom Bacillati; phylum Actinomycetota; class Actinomycetes; order Micromonosporales; family Micromonosporaceae; genus Dactylosporangium; species Dactylosporangium darangshiense. The sequence continues at coordinate 53,938 of NZ_BAABAT010000012.1, read as the reverse complement.
GACATAAGTAGCAAAGTAGAGTCATCCCACAGGGCCCGCGCCGGGGAAATGCGTGATCGCAACCCGGGGAATTACACGATCGCCCACACCCAGCCTCATCGCTTTCGGTGTCTTCTCCGTGTCGTTCACTGTGTTGCTGCGTCGAAAAGGGGATGGACTCGTGTCGAGCGCCCATCAGACAGAGGTCGGCCCGCTCGAGCGTCCCGACCTTCGGGCCCGCTACCGCATCGAGCGGGACAAACGGGTCCGCCCTGACGGCACGGACCAGTACTTGGAGCCGGTCGGCCGTTTCGCGCACTTCAGCGCCGACCCGTACACGCCCTGGGTGGAGCGAGACCCGGTGGTGGACGACGTGGAGGTCGTGATCATTGGCGGCGGGTTCGCGGGCTTGGTGACCGGCGCCCGGCTGGTCGAGGCCGGGGTCACCGATGTCCGCATCGTGGAGGCCGGGGGTGGTCTGGGCGGGGTCTGGTACTGGAATCGGTACCCGGGGGCGATGTGTGACACCGCGGCCATGGTGTACCTGCCGCTGCTGGAGGAGACCGGACGTGTCCCGTCCGCCAAGTACGTCGAAGCGCCGGAGATCCTCGCCCATGCCCGGGGCATCGCCGAGAAGTACGGCCTCAACGACGGCGCGCTGTGCTCGACCGTGGTGCGCGAACTGGTCTGGGACGAGGACCGGAGCCGGTGGCGCGTCCGCACCGACCGCGGCGACGAACTGCGGGCCCGTTTCGTGACCTTGGGCACCGGCCCGCTGAACCGTCCGAAACTGCCCGGGATTGCGGGGATCGACGCCTTCGAGGGCCGCTGCTTTCACACCAGTCGCTGGGAGTACGACTACACCGGAGGCGACTCGTCCGGCGCCCCCATGACCGGGTTGGCTGACAAGCGGGTAGGGATCATCGGCACTGGGGCGACCGCCGTGCAGTGCATCCCGCGACTGGCACGCGACGCCGGATCGCTGACCGTGTTCCAACGCACGCCGTCCTCCGTCGACGTCCGCGCCAACCAGCCGATCGACCCGGAGTGGTTCGCCGCACTGGACCCCGGATGGCAACGCGAGTGGCTGCGCAACTTCGCCACGCTGCAGACCGGCGGGTTCGCCGAACAGGACCTGGTCATGGACGGGTGGACGGACATGGCCGTGCGGATCCGAGACCGGGTCATCGCCGATGCCGTCGCGTTCACGCCGAAGGACTTCCGGCAGGCCTACGAGGCGGCCGACGACGAGAAGATGGACGAGATCCGGGCCCGCATCGATGCCGTGGTTTCCGACCCGGCCACGGCCGAGGCCCTCAAGCCGTGGTACCGGCAGCGCTGCAAGCGCCCGTGCTTTCACGACGAGTATCTCGACGCGTTCAACCGGCCCACCGTCCGGCTGGTCGACACCGACGGCCGGGGCGTGGAGCGCATCGACGCCACCGGAGCCTGGGTAGGCGGGCAGCACTACGAGCTCGACTGCCTGATTCTGGCTTCGGGTTTCGAGTTCGGCACGCCCTATGAGCGCAGGTCGGGGTTCGACCCGGTCGGCCGCGGCGGAGTGCCCTTGTCCAAGGCGTGGGCCGACGGCATGGTGACACTGCACGGCATCCACGTACACGGCTTCCCGAACCTGTTCGTCATCCAGACCGGGCACGCCGCCAACCTCATCTCCAACGTCACCCACAACCTGGTCGAAGCCGGAACCACCGCCGCCGCGGTCATCGCCCACGCGCGCGCCACCGGTGCAGTAGAGGTCGAAACATCCGCAGCGGCGCAGGAGGCATGGGTCGATCTCTTGGAGGACCCGACCACGATGTTGACCTACGACGCGAACTGCACACCCGGCTACTACAACAACGAGGGCGCCCCGCTCGGCCACCGGGAGCGGCTCAACCAGTCCCGCTACGCAGCCGGCCCGGCGGAGTACTTCCGCTACATCGACGCATGGCGGAGCACCGGTCGCTTCGAGGGCCTCGAGTTCCGCCCCCAGACCGGAAAGGACGAGCACTGACGGTGCGCCAAGACCCGCGCGGTCACCCGCCGCAGCGCCGCGTAGCGTCCAGCCCGTGAGCACATTCCGGCATCCGGGCACGGTTCTGACCGATCACGTCATAGAGGTACCGCTGGATCATGACGATCCCGGCGGTGAGACGATCACGCTCTTCGCCCGGGAGGTGGCCGCGACCGACGGCGCCGAGCGGCCCTGGCTGCTGTTCCTGCAGGGCGGGCCGGGCAGTGCCTCGCCCCGGCCGATCGGACGCGACAGCTGGCTGGACCGGGCGCTGCGGGACTACCGGGTGCTCCTGCTCGACCAGCGCGGCACCGGCCGCTCCACCCGGGTCGGCCGGAACAGCGTGCTGCGCCGCGGCGGGCCGCAGGAGCAGGCGCGGTACCTGTCGCACTTCCGCGCCGACAGCATCGTCCGCGACGCCGAACTGCTACGCCGGCGACTGCTCGGCGGCGCGCCGTGGAGCGTGCTCGGGCAGAGTTTCGGCGGCTTCTGCGCGGTCACGTACCTGTCGACCGCCCCGGCCGGCCTGCGCGAGGTGCTGATCACCGGCGGCCTGCCCGGGCTGACCGCCACCGCCGAGGACGTCTACCGGGCCGCCTACCCGCGCGTGGCTGCGAAGAACGCGGCGCACTTCGCGCGGTACCCCGACGACGCGGCCGCCGTCCGCGCCATCGCCACGTACCTGCTCGAGCACGACGTCCGGCTCCCCGACGGCGCCCCACTGAGCGCCGCCTGGTTCCAGACCCTGGGCCTGGCGCTGGGCAGCAGCACCGGCTCGCACGAGCTGCACTACCTCGTCGAGGACGCCTTCGACGCGCCCGGCGCCCTGTCCGACGTCTTCCTCGACCGGGTCCGGCAGCGGCTGAGCCTGCTCGCCACGCCGCTCTACGCGCTGCTGCACGAGGCGATCTACGCCCAGGGCGAGGGCCCCACCGCCTGGGCCGCCCACCGCGTCCGCGCCGAGCACCCGCAGTTCGACGCGACCGCCGACGCCCCGGTCCTCTTCACCGGCGAGATGATCTACCCCTGGCAGTTCGCCGCCGACCCGGGCCTGACTCCGATGCGCGAGGCCGCCGAGCTCCTCGCGGCCCGCGCGGACTGGCCCGCCCTCTACGATCCGGCGAGCCTGGCCGCAAACGAGGTCCCGGTGGTTGCCGCGGTCTATTACGACGACATGTACGTCGACCGTGACCACTCACTGCGCACCGCCTCCGCGATCCGCGGCGCGCGAGCATGGGTCACCAACGAACACGAGCACGACGGCCTGCGGGTCAGCTCGGGCGCCGTCCTCGACCGCCTGATCGCCATGGCCCGCGGCAACGCCTGACGCGTGGGATGCAGCCAAGCACCTGCCGGTGCATGAGGCGGTTCTCAGGCCGGTTCGGTGAAACGGATATCGTGCGCCGCCTTGGGGGCGAGCAGGTCCAGCAGCTCGCTGCCCTCGACGGTCAACGCCTCGCGGTCGGACGTGGACAGTTGTGCGAACGGGTGCACGGTCAGGATCGCAGCGCCCTGTGCTGTGGCGAACGTCCAGGTCGCTGCGGTGAAGCCGTCCAGGAGCACCAGGCGGGGGGCGGGCCCGTGCGGGGCGAAGCGCTGCCGGCGGAGGCCGTCGGTGACCACCCTGAACCGGTCGTGGTGCGACAGCAGCAGGTTGTCGAAGTCGTACAAGTACCGGGCGGGCGCGCAGACCTGCGGGTCGGGTCGGGGGGCGTCGGGTAGGTCGAACAGTTCGGCGCCGTTGTCGTCCCGGAACGTGGCCAGGCGTGGCCTGAGCCGGTCCAGCACCTCCGCCAGCCGGGTGAGACCGCACCAGGTCTGCACGTCGCGCACGGTCGCTGGGCCGAACGCGGCCAGGTATCGCAGGACCAGCTGGTCGATCGGCTGATCGGTGCGCAGCGGCGCGTCGACCCATGACTCGAGCGGCGCGTGGACGGTCTGACCACTGGCTCCCCACACGCCGCGCGGCGGGGTTGTACGACCGGTAGCAGATTGCGCACCGCGTAGGCGAGGCTCGCCGGGCTGCCGTCCGGCCACCGCTGGGCCAGCAGCCGGCCCAGTTCCGCCGGGGTGCGCGGCTGCTCGTCGAGGAGTTCCCGGCCGGCGGCGACGAGCTCTGCGGTGTTCAGTCCGCGCATCGACCGGCCGTGGGTGTGGTTGGTGAACAGGTCGCGGTCCAGGGACGGCTGTACGAGCGGGCGCAGCGCCAGCGCGTCGGCCGCGCTGACGAGGTGGATCGTCGAGCGCATGAGCGCGATCCGTACCGCCCGTCGTTGGGTGAGCAGTGCCCCGATGTCCTCGGGCCGGCAGTCGGCAAGTCGGCTCCACAGCCCTACGTACCAGGTGTGCGGGGTCTGCGCTTGCAGGCCGACGAGGTGTTCGATGGCCTGCAACGCGGTGAGGCCGGCGCGACCTTCCGAGTCGACCGGATACGGCCCCGTACCCCGACCGGCCCCCGCTTCACACCCCGCGACCTGCCCGACGACGACGTCGCCGCGTACGTGTCGCGCAGCGTGTCCGCAGCCGCCTGGCGCTACCGGGCACAGGTCACCGTGCACGCGCCCGCCGACGTCGTCGCCGACCGGATCAGCCCGGCCGTCGGCACGGTCGAACCGATCGACGACCACGCCTGCGTCCTGCACACCGGCGCGGACACGGTCGAGATCCTCGGCGTCTATCTGGGCCTGCTCGGCGAAGACTTAGACGTCACCGGGCCGCCGGAACTCCTCGCGCACCTGCACCGGCTCGCCCACCGGTACCGACGAGCGACCGCCTGACAACCTGTCCCACGAGCCGGTCGATGGACGGCGATCACTGATCGAATACACGCGGGCAAACCCAGCAGGGCGCCCGTACTCTCACCGACGCCAGTCGACACCCAACCACAGTGCGTCGCAGGAGCGGCAAGGAGCGCTGAGCAGGCTCAGAGGAAGCGGGCGCTCGGCACCGGGCCGGGGGACCACAGGCGGTCGCGGCGGCCGATGATGGGCCATCCCGCCGCGAGCCCGACGGCGAAGGCCGCGAGGTCCGCCGGGGTGTCGCCCGGGGCCACCTCGTCCTCGTCGGGCGCGGTCTCCAGGACGGCGGCGGCCAGCGCCTCGGCGGGGCGGTCGTCCGCCGGGACCTGCTCCGGCTCGCCGCCGGGCGGGAAGCGCATGTGCTCGCCCCACGCGGGCACCAGCGACTGGTACAGCAGCCCGGTCGCGTCCGGCGCGACCGGGCCCGGGTCCGTCCACGACGTCGCGTGTTCCACGAGCAGCGCGCCCGGCGCGCGCTCGGCCAGCGTCGGCAGGGGCACGTCGGGGTCGGACAGGTCGTAGGCGGCGATGATGGTGTCGCGGCGGCCGGGGGCGTACGGCTGGGCGGGCAGGCCCAGGGCGGAGGCCAGCGCCAGGCCGAAGATCGAGCTGCCCCGGTCGGGCAGCAGGCTGACGCTCGACGCGGACGGGCCGGCAGCCTCGAGCACGACGCGGAGGCGGTCGATCGTGCGGCGCAAGGCGGCCAGGCTGTCGTGCAGGTACGCGTAGCGGCCGCGCATCGGCTCGTCGAAGCCGTACGGGGAGAGGTGCAGCAGGACGCCGCCGTTGAGGACGTAGTGCCAGGGGCGCAGCGCCTGCTGGTCGAGAGGGCCCGGTACGGTAGCGGCGCGCTCGAGCATGCCGGACAGGCGCTCGCTTGCGTGAACCCAGTCCTGGGGCGCCGGGGCGAGGCGCGCGGCGGCCCGGCGGGCTCGGTCCAGGTCGCCGGACATGACGCTGTAGAAGGCGAGCAGATAGCGGTCCGGCCAATCGTCCAGGCCGGCGTCGTTCGCCTCGAGGACGGCGACGGCATCGCCGTAGCGGTAGGTGTCCTCGTAGGCGGCGGCCAGCTCGGTCACGATCCGGCGGTGGCCCGGAGCCGCCTCGAGGGAGGCCTCCAGCAGGGGGATGGCGATCCGGGAGATGCCGCGCTCGATGCAGGCCCAGCCCAGTTTGTACAGCAGTACGGCGTCGCGGGGATCGGAAACCACCGCATCGGCCGCCTCGGCCAGGTCGTCGAAGCCGGCCAGGCGCCCGGCGCGGGCCAGGAGCGCCGCCAGTTCCGCGGTCGGCGCGTCGGCCGCGGCGGTCAGCAACGTGCGGATCGCGCCGCTCAGGTCGCCGGCGTTGAGTTTTTCGGATGCCTCAACGAGATCACTCATGATCCCCCACGATATCCGGCGTCCGCCGGCATCTGTCCGAGCGGTCCGGAAGGGCGCCGTCGCCTCAGGCGTTGTCCTCCAGGTCGCCCTCGGTCTGCAGGTACACCTCGCGCAACGAGTCCAGTGTGGACTGTTCCGGGTGCTCCCACAGGCCGCGGTCGGCCGCCTCCAGCAGGCGCTCGGTGATGCCGTGCAGCGCCCACGGGTTGGAGTCGGTCAGGAACTTGTGGTTCTCCGGGTCGAAGACGTAGGACTCGGCGAGCTTCTCGTACATCCAGTCGGAGACCACGCCGGCCGTCGCGTCGAAGCCGAACAGGTAGTCGACCGTCGCGGCCAGCTCGAAGGCGCCCTTGTAGCCGTGGCGGCGCATCGCGGCGAGCCACCTCGGGTTCACCACGCGGGCGCGGAAGACGCGGGCCGTCTCCTCGCTCAGGGTGCGGGTGCGCACGGCGTCGGGGTTGGTGCTGTCGCCGACGTACGCGGCGGGGGCGCGGCCGGTCAGGGCGCGGACCGTGGCGACCATGCCGCCGTGGTACTGGAAGTAGTCGTCGGAGTCGGCGATGTCATGCTCGCGGGTGTCGGTGTTCTTCACCGCGACGCTGATCCTGCGGTACGCGCCCTCCATGTCGGCGCGGGCCTCGACGCCGTCGACGCCGCGGCCGTAGGCGTAGCCGCCCCACACGGCGTAGACCTCGGCCAGGTCGCGGTCGTCGCGCCAGTTGCGGCTGTCGATGAGCGGGAGGATGCCGGCGCCGTACGCGCCGGGCTTGGAGCCGAACACCCGCAGGGTCGCGCGGCGCTCGTCGCCGTGCGCGGCGCGGTCGGCCTCGACGTGCGCGCGCACGAAGTTGTCCTCCGGGGGCTCCGGCGCCGAGGCGGCCAGCAGCACGGCGTCGTCGAGCAGGGCGACCACGTGCGGGAAGGCGTCGCGGAAGAAGCCGCTGATGCGCATGGTCACGTCGATGCGCGGGCGGGCGAGCTCCGCCAGGCCGATCAGCTCCAGGCGGGTGACCCGGCGCGACGCCTCGTCCCAGACCGGGCGCACGCCGAGCAGCGCCAGGGCCTCGGCGATGTCGTCGCCGGCGGTGCGCATCGCGCTGGTGCCCCACATGGACAGGCCGACGGAGCGCGGCCAGTCGCCGTGGTCCGCGCGGTACCGCGTGAGCAGCGAGTCGGCCATCGCCTGGCCCGTCTCCCAGGCGAGGCGGCTCGGGACCGCCTTCGGGTCGACGGAGTAGAAGTTGCGGCCGGTCGGCAGCACGTTGATGAGGCCGCGCAGGGGCGAACCGCTGGGGCCGGCCGGGACGTAGCCGCCGTCGAGCGCGTGCAGGACCATCGCGAGCTCGTCCGTGGTCCTCGCCAGCCGCGGGATGATCTCTTCGGCGGCGAAGCGCAGCACACGCACCACCTCGGGATTATCCGACAAATCAGAAATGTCCGAGACATCCCAGCCGCGCGCCTCCATGGCCTCGACCAGCTCGCGGGCCTTCGTCTCCGCCTCGTCCACGGACAGGCGGTCCGAGGAGGACTCGTCGAGGCCGAGGGCCTCGCGAAGGCCGGGCAGGGCGGCGACCTGGCCGCCCCACATCTGGCGGGCGCGCAGCATGGCCAGCACCAGGTCGACGCGGGCCGCGCCGGTCGGCGCCTCGCCGAGGATGTGCAGGCCGTCGCGGATCTGCACGTCCTTGACCTCGCACAGCCAGCCGTCGACGTGCAGCAGGAAGTCGTCGAACTCGGCGTCGTGCGGGCGGTCGGCCAGGCCCAGGTCGTGGTCGAGGCGGGCGGCCTGGATCAGCGTCCAGATCTGGGCCCGGATCGCGGGCAGCTTGGCCGGGTCGAGCGCGGCGATCGTGGCGTGCTCGTCGAGCAGCTGCTCGAGGCGGGCGATGTCGCCGTAGCTGTCGGCGCGGGCCATCGGCGGCACGAGGTGGTCCACCAGCGTGGCGTGTGCCCGGCGCTTGGCCTGCGTGCCCTCGCCCGGGTCGTTGACCAGGAACGGGTAGATCAGCGGCAGGTTGCCCAGGGCCGCGTCGGCGCCGCACGCGGCCGACATGCCGACCGTCTTGCCGGGCAGCCACTCGAGGTTGCCGTGCTTGCCGACGTGTACCACGGCGTGGGCTCCAAAACCGGCTTCGGACGAGTCGGCGAGCCAGCGGTAGGCCGCGAGGTAGTGGTGGCTCGGCGGCAGGTCGGGGTCGTGGTAGATGGCGACCGGGTTCTCGCCGAAGCCGCGGGGCGGCTGGACCATGACCACGACGTTGCCGCGGCGCAGGGCGGCGAGCACGATGTCGCCGTTGTCCGGGTCGACGAACAGCTCGCCGGGCGCGGCGCCCCAGTGCCGCTCCATGCCGGCGCGCAGGTCCTCGGGCAGGGTCGCGAACCAGGCGCCGTACCGCTCGGCGGAGATGCGCACCGGGTTGCCCGACACCTGCTCCTCGGTCAGCCAGTTCACGTCCTGGCCGCCCGCGGCGATGAGCTCGTGCATCAGCGCATCGCCGCCGGCCGGGAAGCCCTCGCCCAGGTCGTACCCCCGCCGCCGCAGCTCGTCGAGCAGCCGCACGACGCTGGCCGGCGTGTCGAGGCCGACGGCGTTGCCGATGCGCGAGTGCTTGGTCGGGTAGGCGCTGAGCATGATCACGATCCGCTTGTCCGCGTTGGCCAGGCCGCGCAGCCGCGCGTGCGCGGCGGCGATCCCGGCGACGCGGCGCGCCCGCTCGGGGTCGGCGACGTAGACGGTCAGGCCGTCCTCGTCGATCTCCTTGAAGGAGAACGGGACCGTGATGATCCGCCCGTCGAACTCCGGGATGGCGACCTGGGTGGCGGTGTCCAGCGGCGAGAGCCCGTCGTCGTTTCCGTCCCACGAGTCGCGGCTGCTGGTCAGGCACAGGCCCTGCAGGATCGGCACGTCCAGCGCGGCCAGGGCGCCGACGTCCCACGCCTCGTCCTCGCCGCCGGCCTGCGCGTCGGCCGGGCGGGTGCCGCCGGCCGCGAGGACCGTCACGACCAGCGCGTCGGCCGTGCGCAGCGTGTCGAGCAGCTCCGCCGGGGCGGTGCGCAGCGACGCGGCGAAGACCGGCAGCGCGCGGGCGCCCTCGGCCTCGACGGCCTCGCACAGCCGCTCGACGAACGCGGTGTTGCCGGCCACGTGGTGCGCGCGGTAGTAGATCACCGCGACCGTCGGGCCGTCGTTCGCGGCGCCCTCGCGCTCCAGCACGCCCCACGCCGGGGTCTCCACCGGCGCGGCGAAGCCGTGTCCGGTCAGCAGGACGGTGTCGGAGAGGAACCGGTGCAGCTCGGCGAGGTTGGCCGGGCCGCCGAAGGCCAGGTAGGCGTGCGCCTGCGCGGCGAGGCCGGCCGGGACCGTGGAGTGGCTCATGAGCTCGGCGTCGGGTGCCTGCTCGCCGCCGAGGATCACCACGGGGCGGCCGGTGGCCAGCAGCGCGTCGAGGCCGTCGGCCCAGTCGCGGTACCCCCCGAGGAACCGCACCACGATCAGCTCCGCGCCGTCGGCGAGCGCCGGCAGGTCCTCCACCGCGGTCCGGGACGGGTTGGCGAGCCGGTAGCCGGCGCCGCTCGCGCGGGCACTGAGCAGGTCGGTGTCGGACGTCGACAGCAGCAGGATCACGCGGGCCAGCCTAGGCGGCGCTCGGACGCAGGTAATATCCGGCCCGTGCAGGCAGCCAGCGGACGCGACGCCCCCGACCGGTGCCCCGGCGCCGTACAGGTGCACGAGGCCGCGGACGGCGGGCTGGCCCGCGTCCGGCTGCCGGGCGGCCGCCTCACCGCCGCCCAGCTGCTGGTGCTGCGCTCGGCCGCGGCCGAGCTGGGCGATCCGGTGCTGGAGCTCACCTCGCGCGGCAACGTGCAGGTCCGGGCGCTGCGGCCGGGCGCTGCGACCGAGCTGGCGGCGCGGCTGGACGACGCCGGGCTGCTGCCATCGGCCACGCACGAACGTGTGCGAAACATCATCGCCAGCCCCCTCGGGGGGCCGGCCACCCGGCGCCTCGTCGAGGAGTTCGACGCGCTGCTGTGCGCGACGCCGGAGCTGGCCGCGCTGCCCGGGCGCTTCCTGGCCACCGTCGACGACGGCCGCGGCGACGTCACCCCGCTGGGCGGCGACGTCGGCCTGCACGGCTCCCGGCTGGTCCTGGCCGGGCGCCCCGCCGGCCGGGACGGCGGCGCGAAGCTGCTGGTCGAGGCCGCCCTGGCGTTCCTGGCCGAGCGCGCCGCGCAGGACTCCCGTGCCTGGCGGCTCAGCGAGCTCGACGACGGCCCCGCGCGGGTCGCCGCCCGGCTCGGCACGCAGGTCACGGCGCCGCCGGTCGAGCGATGCGACCCGCCCGCCGCCGGAGCGCACGGCGCCGCCGCCGTCCTCGTGGTGCCGCTCGGGCTGCTCACGGGCGAGCAGTCGGCGGCCCTGGCGAACGCGGCCGAGGAGATCATCGTCACGCCCTGGCGGACCGTTGTCGTCCCGGCGGCGGCGGTGGACGAAGCTGTGGCGGCCGGGCTCGTCGCCGACCCGACCTCGCCGTGGGCCGGGGTGACGGCGTGCGCCGGGCGACCGGGCTGCGCCAAGGCGCTCGCCGACGTCCGCGCGGACGCCCGGTCCGCCGTGGCGGCCGGCGAGCGCGAACCCGGTGCCCTGCCCGTGCACTGGGCCGGCTGCGAGCGGCGCTGCGGCGCGCCGAGAGGAAGGCACGTGGAGATGGTCGCGACGCCCACGGGGTACCGGAGCGCGGTCGCATGACGGACCACGCCGGCGACTACGTCCGCGACGGCGCCGAGATCTACCGGCGCTCGTTCGCCACGATCCGCGCCGAGGCCGACCTGTCGGCACTGCCCGCCGACGTCGCGCAGGTGACGGTCCGCATGATCCACGCCTGCGGCATGGTCGACCTGCCCGCCGACGTCGGGCACTCCCCCGGCGTCGTCAAGGCCGCCCGGGCCGCGCTGCTCGGCGGCGCGCCGATCCTGTGCGACGCCGAGATGGTCGCCGCCGGGGTGACCCGCGCGCGGCTGCCCCGCGACAACGAGGTGATCTGCACGTTGCGGGATCCGTCGGTACCGCAGCTGGCGCAGCGGCTGGGCAACACCCGCAGCGCCGCCGCGCTGGAGCTGTGGCGGGGCCGCATCGACGGCGCCGTCGTCGCCATCGGCAACGCGCCGACCGCCCTGTTCCGGCTCCTGGAGCTGGTCGCCGAGGGCGCCGGGACGCCGGCCGCGGTGCTCGGCATCCCGGTCGGGTTCATCGGGGCGGCCGAGTCGAAGGCGGCGCTGGCCACATCCGGGCTGGAGTACCTGGTGGTGCACGGCCGCCGGGGCGGCAGCGCGATGACGGCCGCCGCCGTCAACGCGATCGCGGACGAGAAGGAATGACCACAGTGGACAGCGGCAGGCTCTTCGGCGTCGGTCTGGGCCCCGGCGACCCGGAGCTGGTGACGATCAAGGCCGCCCGGCTCGTCGCCGCGGCGCCGGTCGTGGCGTATCACAGCGCGCGGCACGGGCGCTCCATCGCCCGCTCGATCGCCGCGCCGTACCTGCGCGAGGGCCAGGTCGAGGAGGCCCTCGTCTACCCGGTGACGACCGAGGACACCCCCGACTACCGCACCCTCATCGAGGAGCACTACGACGAGTGGGCGCGCCGGCTGGCCGCGCACCTCGACGCCGGGCGGGACGTGGTCGTGCTGTGCGAGGGCGACCCGCTGTTCTACGGCTCCTACATGCACATGCACAAGCGCCTCCATCAGCGGTACGCCACCGAGGTCGTCCCCGGCGTGACGTCCGTGTCCGGCGCGTCCGCCGCGCTCGGCCGCCCGCTCGTGGAGCGCGACGAGGTGCTCACCGTGCTGCCGGGCACCCTGCCGGCCGACGAGCTCGCAGAGCGCCTCGCCGCCACCGACTCGGCCGCGATCCTCAAGCTGGGCCGCACCTTCGGCACCGTCCGCGAGGCCCTCGACCGCGCCGGTCGGCTCGCCGACGCCTGGTACGTCGAGCGCGCCACCACCGCCGCCGAGCGCTGCGCCCCACTGTCCGAGGTCGACCCCGCCACGGTGCCGTACTTCTCCCTGGCACTGCTGCCCTCCCGCGTGCACGAGGAGACCGCGGCGGCGCTCGCGGAGGCCGGGCCGGCGCCCCGGCAGGGCGAGGTCGTGGTCGTCGGCCTGGGCCCGGCCGGGCGCGACTGGCTCACCCCGGAGGCGCAGGCCGCGCTCGCCGCCGCCGACGACCTGGTCGGCTACGCGCCCTACGTGGCCCGGGTGCCGGACAACCCGCGCCAGCGCCGGCACGCCTCCGACAACCGCGTCGAGGCCGAGCGGGCCGAGTTCGCGCTGTCGCTGGCGAAGGAGGGCCGCCGGGTCGCGGTCGTGTCCTCCGGCGACCCGGGCGTCTTCGCGATGGCCGCCGCCGTGCTGGAGGTCGCCGCCGAGCCGCGCTGGAAGGACGTGCCGGTGCGGGTCCTGCCCGGGCTCACCGCCGCGCAGGCCGTGGCGAGCCGGGCCGGCGCGCCGCTGGGCCACGACTTCTGCGTGCTGTCGCTGTCCGACCGGCTCAAGCCGTGGGACGTCATCGCCGGGCGCCTCGAGGCCGCCGCGCGGGCCGACCTGGTGATCGCGGTCTACAACCCGGGCTCGCGCTCGCGCACCTGGCAGGTCGAGGCGGCCAAGGAGCTGCTGCTACGCCACCGCGGCGCCGACACCCCGGTGGTGCTCGGCCGCGACGTCGGCGGCACCGAGGAGTCGGTGCGCGTGGTGCGCCTGGCCGACCTCGAGCCGGCCGAGGTCGACATGCGCACCCTGCTCATCGTCGGCTCGTCGCAGACCCGCGTGCAGGACCGCGGCGGCGCCCGCCCGGTGGTCTGGACGCCGCGCCGCTACCCGGCCGGCTGAGGCGCCCTCAGGGCTGCTGCAGGGCGCGGCGGATCGTCGCCGCCACGTACTCCGGGTCGCGGTGGTCGCGCAGCACCACCACCGTGGAGCCGGCCGCGCCGTCGCCGCCGGAGGGCTCATCCGGGCGGGTGAACAGCGACACCACCTGCGCCATCGCCGCGTCGAGCTCGGCCGCCGGGTCGTCGGCGTCGCGGCGCAGCCACCGCCGCAGCACGTGGTTGTGCGCCGAGACCACGGCCGCGGCCATCAGCTCGGCGCGCAGGGCCGCGCCCGGCGCCGGGCCCATCCAGTCGGCGATGAACTCGCGGAACAGCCGCTGGTAGCGGGCCACGCTCGCGATCTCCCGGTGGCGCAGCGCGGCGACGCGGCTGGTGAGCCGGTAGCGGCGGCGGGCCCGGTCGCCCTCCTCGACGTAGCGCAGGAGCACCAGCCGGACCGCATCCGTGACCGCGACCAGGGCGGTCTCGGCGCTGGAGGTCTTCAGCCGCTCCTGGACGGTGGCGATCAGCCGGTCGTGGTCGGGGAAGATCACGTCTTCCTTCGACCGGTAGTGCCGGAACAGGGTCGTGCGCCCGACCCCCGCCCGGTCGGCGATGTCGTCGGCCGTCGTCTGCTCGAAGCCGCGCTCGTCGAACAGGTCGAACGCCGCGTCGACCAGGCGCTCTCGTACCGGAGTTCCGCTCACCGTGCCATCCTCGCGCATCGTCGGCGGGGCTGTTGCCCGAGCCCTTGGTATCTAGTACCGTCCGAATGGTACGCGGTACCGCAGCCCGCCGTCTGCGCTTCCGGGAGGTCAGAGATGTCACCGATGTACTCATTCGCCGTCCTGCGCACCACGGGGCTGTTCGACGAGACCGACCCGGCCGACGCCGACTCGCTGGTGCAGGAGTTCGAGACGGTCGAGTGCACCCGTCGCACGACGCTGTTCCGCGAGGGCGACGCCGCCGACTACCTCTACGTGCTGCTGTCGGGCAAGGTGAAGCTCAGCCGCCGCTCCCGCGACGGACGCGAGGGGCTGCTCGCCCTGCTCGGGCCGGCGGAGCAGTTCGGCGACGTCGAGCTGCTCGACGGCGGGCCGCGGGTGACGACCGCGACGGTGGTCGCCGAGGCGCGGCTGGCGCGGCTGCACAAGACGGCGCTGTACCGCTGGCTGGCGCAGCACCCGCAGGCCACCGAGCAGCTGCTGCGCGTGGTGGCCCGGCGCATCCGCGACGACCGGGCGACGGTGCACGACCGGCTCTTCACCGACGTGTCGGGCCGGGTCGCCGGCCAGCTGATCCAGCTGGCGCACCAGTTCGGCATCGCCGAGGGCGGGACGACCCGGGTCGTGCACGACCTCACGCAGACGGAGCTCGCCCAGTTCGTGGGCGCGTCGCGCGAGTCGGTGAACAAGGTCCTGGCGCAGTACGCCAGCCGCGGCTGGGTCCGCCTGGAGAACAAGTGCATCGTGATCCTCGACGACGCGCCACTTGCTCGTCGGGCGCAGCACAAGCGGCGCCGGTAGCTACCGCTTCCTGGGGATGACCAGGGCGGTGCCGGTCTCCGGGTCGGGGATGACCCGGCAGGGCAGGCCGAAGACGTCCGCCATCATCGCCTCGGTGACGACCTCGGCCGGCGGGCCCTCCGCAAGGATCCGCCCGTCGCGCATGGCGACCAGGTGCGTGGCGTAGCGGGCCGCGAGGTTGAGGTCGTGCAGCACGGCGACCAGGGTCCGGCCGTGGTCGCGGTGCAGGCCCGCGCACAGCTCGAGGATGTCGATCTGGTGCGCGATGTCGAGGTACGTGGTCGGCTCGTCGAGCAGCAGCAGCGGCGTCTGCTGGGCGAGCACCATGGCGATCCACACGCGCTGGCGCTGCCCGCCGGAGAGTTCGTCCACATAGGACGATGCCAGCCCGGTGACGTCGGTGGCGTCCATCGCCCACGCGACCGCGCGCTCGTCCTCGGCGTTCCAGGCGCGCAGCGGGCCGCGGTGCGGGTACCGGCCGCGGGCGACGAGGTCGGCGACGGTGATGCCCTCGGGCGCGATCGCGGTCTGGGCGAGCAGCCCGAGCGTGCGGGCGACCTCGCGGGCCGGGCGGGTGGCGATGTCGCGCCCGTCGAGCAGGACGGTGCCGGCGCGCGGGCGCAGCACCCGAGCGAGGGCGCGCAGCAGCGTCGACTTGCCGCAGGCGTTGGGGCCGACGATGACGGTGAACGAGCCGTCGGGCACGTCGACGGACAGGCCCTCGGCCACGGTGCGGCCGTCGTAGCCGAGCGTGAGGCCGGCGCCGCGGAGGCGGTCAGAGGGCACGGGTTCTCCTAGCGGTGCGCGCGAGCATCCAGATGAGGTAGCCGCCGCCGAGCAGGCCGGTGACGACGCCGACCGGCAGCTGGTGTCCGGGGAGGGCGCGCTGGCTCACCACGTCGGCGCCGACGAGCAGGGCGGCGCCCATGACCAGCGACGCGAGCAGGTTGGGCCCGGCCTCGCGGGTCAGCCGGCGGGCCAGCTGGGGCGCGGTGAGCGCGACGAACAGCACCGGCCCGGTCGCCGCCGATGCGGCCGCGGCGAGCAGGACCGCGCCCGCGAGCGCGGCCAGCCGCAGCCCGCGCACGGGCACGCCGAGCGCGACGGCCGGCTCGTCGCCGAGCTCCAGCACGCGCAGTGCCCGGCCGCCGGCCAGCACGACGGGCGCGACGAGCGCGAGGGCGCCGCCGGCCACCGCGGCCTGGCCCCAGCCGCGGCCGTCGAGGCTGCCGGTCAGCCACAGCACGGCCCGGGCCGCGTCGACGATGTTGGCCCGCACGAGCAGGTAGCTGTTGACGCCGGTGAGGATGCCGGCGACGCCGATGCCGACCAGGATGAGCCGGTGGCCGTGACCGCCGCCGCGCCACGCGAGGAGGTAGATGGCGGCGCCGGTGGCGACGGCGGCGAGGACCGAGCCGGTCGCGACGGCGGTGGTGCCGCCGCCCGCGGCGACCACAGCGAGCAGACCGCCGGTGGCCGCGCCCTGCGTGAAGCCGAGGACGTCGGGGCTGCCGAGCGGGTTGCGCACCAGCGACTGGAACACGGCGCCGGCCAGGGCGAGCGCGGCGCCGGCGCACAGGCCGGTGACGACCCGCGGCAGGCGCAGCTCGCGCACGATGAACGCGTCGGCGGGGGTGCCGCCGCCGAACAGGGTGCGCACGACGTCGGGGACGCTCATGGGGTAGTCGCCGCTGCCGATCGCCACGAGCGCGACGAGCAGGGCGACGACCGCCAGGACCGCGCACACGCCCGCCGTACGCGCGCGGCCGTTCATGCCCGCCGCCGGCGGACGATGGCCAGGAAGAAGCCGCCGCCGACCACCGCGGTCACCACGCCGACCTGCAGCTCGCCGGGGCGGGCCACCACCCGGCCGAGGACGTCGGAGGCCAGCAGGAGGGCGGGCGCGAGGACCGCGCTGTAGGCCAGCAGCAGCCGCACGTCGGGGCCGGTGATCGGGCGGACGAGGTGCGGCACCATGAGGCCGAGGAAGACGATCGGGCCGCAGGCGGCGGTCGCCGCGCCGCACAGCAGCACGATGGCCACGGCCGCTGCGACCCTGATCCGGCCGGGGTGGGCGCCGAGCGCTCGGGCCGCGTCGTCGCCGAGCGACAGCGCGTTGAGCGGGCGGGCCAGCACCGCGGCGATGATCACGCCGGCGGCGACGAACGGGGCGATGAGCGTCGCGGTGCCGGGGCGGGCCGCGGCGAGGGAGCCGGCCGTCCAGAACCGCATCCGGTCCAGGGACGCCGTGTCCAGCAGCTGCACGGCCGAGACGTAGGCGTAGAGGGCGGCCGTCACCGCGGTACCGCTGAGGGCCAGACCGCCCGGGGATGCGCCGCGACCGCCGGCCACGGCCCAGACCACGACGGACACCAGGGCCGCACCGCCGAAGGCGAACCAGACGTAGCCGCTGAGGTCGGTCACGCCGAGGTAGGCGATGGCGGTGACGACGGCCGCCGATGCGCCCGCGTTGACGCCGAGCAGGCCCGGGTCGGCGAGCGGGTTGCGGGTCAGGGCCTGCATCAGCGCGCCGGCGAGGCCCAGCGCGACGCCGATGAGCAGGCCGAGGACGGTGCGGGGCAGCCGCAGCTGGCGTACGACGGTCGCGCCGGTCGCCGAGGCGTCGGTGAGCCCGTGCCAGACCTCGCCGGGCCCGAGCGCCCGCGCGCCGATGGCGAGGCTGGCGCCCGCGACCGCGACGAGGACGCCGACCGCCACCGCGAGCCGGACGAATGTGCGCAAAAGTACCGCCTTGACACGATCAACTTAAGTAAGGCTACCCTAAGTGCCGATCGAGAGAGAGGCAACCCACCATGTCCTTCAACGTTTCCCGGCGCGGTCTGCTGGCCGGCGTTCTCGGCCTCGGCGCGCTCGCCGCGTGCGGCGACGGCACGTCCGGCGGCGCGGCCGGACCGGCCTCCGGCGGCGGCGCGTGGGCCTTCACCGACGACCGCGGCACGAACGTGAGCGTCCCGGCCCGCCCGCAGCGGATCGTCGCGTACGTCGGCTCCGCGGCCGCCCTGCGCGACTTCGGCGTCGACGCCCAGCTCGTCGGCGTGTTCGGCCCCCTCAAGGCGGCCGACGGCGGCAAGGACCCGCTCGCGGGCGACCTCGACCCGGCCAAGCTCGAGTCGCTGGGCAACGCCTGGGGCGAGTTCAACATCGAGAAGTACGCGGCCCTGCGCCCCGACCTGCTCATCACCAACATGTACGAGCCGGACGCGCTGTGGTACGTGCCGGACGACAGCAAGGACAAGATCCTGGCCCTGGCGCCGAGCGTCGGGCTCAACGTCGCGCGGACCACGCTGCTGAAGGTCATCGAGCGGTACGCCGCCCTGGCCGCCTCCCTCGGCGCCGACCAGGCCGCGAAGCCGGTCGCTGACGCGAAGGCCCGCTTCGAGGCCGCGAGCGACGCTGTGAAGGCCGCGGTCAAGGCCAACGGCGGCCTCAAGGTGCTCGCGGCCTCGGCGAGCCCGGACCTGCTCTACGTGTCGGATCCCAAGGTGTACGCCGACCTGAGCTACTACCAGGAGCTGGGCGTCGAGGTCCTCGTCCCCGGCCAGGTCACCGGCGGCTACTTCGAGAACCTGAGCTGGGAGAACGCCGACAAGTACAAGGCCGACGTGATCCTGCTCGACAGCCGCACCTCGGCCCTGCAGCCCAAGGACCTCACGTCCAAGCCCACATGGGCGGGCCTGCCCGCGGTCAAGGCCGGCCAGATCGTGCCCTGGCTGAGCGAGCCGCGCTTCAGCTACGCGGGCTGCGCCGCCCCGCTGGAGACCTTGGCCAAGTCGCTGTCGGGGGCGAAGAAGGTCGCGTCGTGACCTTCGACTTCTTCGATGTCGAGGTGGTACGCCACGAGCCGCTGACACCCACGGCGGTCCGCGTCACCTTCGCGGGCCCCGACCTGTCCCGCTTCGCCGGCGGCGGCCGGGACCAGCGCTTCAAGCTGTTCTTCCCCCGCACCGACCAGTCCACGCCCCTTGTCCCGCGGGGCGAGGACTGGTTCGCCGAGTGGCGCGCCCTGGACCCCGGCACCCGCGGCGTCATGCGCACGTACACGGTCGGCGCCCAGCGCCCCGGCGAGTTCGACGTCGACTTCGCCCTGCACCCCGGCGGCGGCCCGGCCATCCAGTGGGCGACCTCGGTGCGCGTCGGCGACCGCCTGGTCGCGCTCGGCCCGACGGTCCCGGACAACGGCGGCGTGGACTTCCGGCCGCCGCCCGACACGCAGTGGGTCCTGCTCGCGGGCGACGAGACGGCGGTGCCCGCCCTGGCGGCGATCCACGCCTGGCTCGACCCCGCGCTGCCCGTTTACACGTGGATCACGGCGGAGCCGGAGCGCTGCGTCTTCGCCGCGGACGTGTTCCGCTGCGAGAACGGCCTGCTCGCCCCGATCCGCGCGACGGCGTTGCCCACCGGCACCCCGTACGCCTGGATCGCCGGCGAGTCGGGCGAGATCCGCGCCCTGCGCCGGCACCTGGTCCAGGAGCGCGGCTTCGACAAGCGCCGCGTCACGTTCACAGGCTACTGGCGCCGCGGCGCAACGGAGGACGACCTGATCGCCGAGTCCGTCGCCTGACGTCGTTCCCGCCCGCTCCCGGTGGGACGTGAGGGTCCGAAGTGGAGGCTTACCTCGTCGTGGTGCCGGCCTTGGGACGGGCGGCGGCCCGGGCGGCCATCGCGGCGGTCTCCAGGCGGGCCCTGGCCAGTTGCTGCCGGCCGTACAGGAGGATCGCCAGGCCCAGCAGGACCATCACAGCGATCATCGGCCACTGCAGCGGGCCGGGCAGGTGCAGCGCAAGGAACCAGGAGGTGTGGCCCGGGTCGGTCAGCTTCAGAAAGGCGGGCACCATGCCCTGCGCCACCAGCGGGACCCAGCCCAGGCTCAGGCAGAGGTAGACGGTCGCGCGGCGGGCCGGCGAGGCACCGGCGATGCCGAGCTTCTCCTCGCCCAGGTCGACCCCGTCCATCGAGGCGTTGAGCGAGCTCCAGTCGATGTTCTTCTGCTGCCTGCGCACCACGCCGGCGCGCATCTGCTCCAGCATCGCCGGGCCTGTCGCCTCCAGGCGCTTGCCGGCGAGGTGGCCCAGGAGCCAGTACAGCACCGAGCCGGACACCACGCCGACGGGCACGGCGGTCCACGGGGAGCCGTAGCGCAGTGTGAGGTAGGCCGGGGCGGCGGTCGCGGCGACCAGGATCAGCATGAGCAGCACCTGGGTGAAGTCGGTGCCGTTCTCCAACAGGTTGCCGCTGCGCTTGTGCGGGTCGGTCATCGGTACCGGTCGAAGCACCGAGATCAGCACGATGACACCCGCGCCGCCGCCCAGCAGGGCCGGCGCGAGCGAAGCTACCCACGGCCAGGCCCAGCCTTGTCCACTGAGGACTGTCGGCACGACGGTCCCCACGACGACGACCGGTGCGGTGATGAGCAGCCAGGCGAGCTGGCGACCACGCACCTCGCTGTAGGCCGACTTCGGGCTGAGGATGGTCAGCCAGAGCGCTGTGCCGTCCTCGCCGTAGAGGTTGGCGGAGACGGCGGCGGCCCAGATGACGAAGACGACCCCGATGAACGGAACGAAGATCGGCAGGTGCACCACCAGCGGCAGCAGGCAGAACACGAGTGCGTACACCTGCGCAAAACACAGGTAGTGGAAGCGCATCAGGTCGCGCGACGTGGTCCGCAGGTCGCGGCCGACGACGGCGCGTACGGCTCCGGCGCGCACCGGGGTGGCGGCGACGGCGGCGCGGGCCGGCCGGCCGTTGGCGGAACGGTGGTTGAGCCGCTGCACCAGCAGCGCCGACCAGCCCAACATCGACAGGACGCTGATCACTGCGAGGCCGAGCAGCGCACCGGCGACGACGAGCCAGTCGCCGCGCTGCGCCGCCTCGACGGCCGAGACGCCCCAGCCGGACGGCAGCGCGTGCACCCACGTGGAGATGTTGTCGGGGAAGCCGCCCTGCAGCGCGAGCTGGATGACCGGCTTGAGCACCCAGCCGGTGTGGGTGAGCGCGAGGATGCCGCCGCTGATGATCGCCGCCAGGCCCGCGCCGAGCTTGGTCCGCATGAGGGTGCCCAGCGCCGCGGTGACCAGCCGCGAGACGACCACGACGAAGACGAGCTGCAGCGGCACCGCGACGACGGCAACGACGGTGGCGGCCGCGCCGAGCGGTACCGCGGCCACGATGAGCGCCGCGAAGGCGATGAGGCTGACGGCCGGCGCGACGCCGACGAACGCGACGCTGAGCAGCCCGAAGGTCAGCTTGCGGGGCGAGATCGGCAGCAGCGCCAGGTGCTCGGGGCGCAGCGTCTCGTCGCCGCCGCCGAAGAGCACCGGGCCGAAGAGCCAGCCGACGACCCAGATCGCGAACGCTGCGCCGATCAGGTCCATGTGCAGCTCGGGGTCCGGCCAGTCGTGCAGGGCCAGCCAGATCGTGCCGCCCGCGAGGACGACGCCGAGGACCGCGCCGCCGATCATGTCGGCGGCCCGCTGGCCGGTCGTAGCGTGCCGCAGGACGGCCAGCTTCATCCGGATCAAGAGGCCAACCACGACAGCTCCCCCGCGTTGACCGCCTGCTGACCACCGACCAGGTGTACGAACCGGTCCTCGAGCGAGCCGCCGCCGCGCACCTCGTCGAGCGGGCCGGATGCGGCGACCCGGCCGCCGGCGATGACCGCGACGTGGTCGCAGAGCTGCTCGACGACCGGCATGACGTGACTGGAGAACACGACCGAGCCGCCGGCCCTGACAAACCGCTGGAGGATCACCTTGATGGTCGCGGCCGAGACCGGGTCCACCGCCTCCAGCGGCTCGTCGAGCACCAGCAGCTTGGGCGCGTGCAGCAGCGCCGTCGCCAGCCCGATCTTCTTACGCATGCCCGTCGAGTACTCCAGGACGAGCGTGCGGTCGGCACCGTCGAGCTCCAGCACGGCGAGCAGCTCCTGGGTGCGCCGTACGACGACGTCGGGCGCCATCCCGCGCAGCAGCCCCAGGTAGGTCAGCAGTTCCCGGCCGGTCAGCCGCTCCGGCAGCGCCATGCCGTCGGGCAGCACCCCGATGAGGGACTTGGCCCGGGTCGGGTCGCTCCACACGTCGACGCCGAAAATCTCCGCGCGGCCGCTATCGGGCTTGAGCAGCCCGACCGCCATCGACAACGAGGTGGTCTTCCCGGCGCCGTTGGGGCCGACCAGGCCGAAGAACGAACCCCGTGGCACGAGCAGGTCGACGCGGTCGACGGCGACCTTCTCGCCGAACGACTTCGACAGCCCGATGAGCCGCAATGCCTGCTCTGTCGTCGCTGATGTCACTGGTACCTCCGCAGATCCTCAGATCGGTCCGGCCCAGGCCGCCGGGTTGTCACGCTCGCTGTGGACGATCCAGCGCATCAAAGTTCTTTCAGATGAAAGCAGTCATCGGTCGATCGAGGAAGGCGGCGACGCTCACCAAATGGTTTCCTCCTGCAGCGGGACGGATCACCTCCTGCGGACGCCGTCGCGTGGCGGAACTGTCGGGCGGGGCAGTCGGCGAGCGACGTGGTCGTGCGGACACGCTGGCCGCCGACAACTCGCCGCTGGTGCGACTGCCTGCGTGCTCGTCTTTGGTGAGGGAGCCGGAAGCGTCCACGGTGCCGGACTGGAGTCAGGGCGTGCCCGCCGGATGGCTACGAGTCCTGGCCGGCGACCACGCACCGATCACAACGAGGTCAACTCGGTCGAAGACGATGACCTGGCGGCCGACGACACCGCCGCGGGGCGCATCGCGGACCACGCCAAGGGCGGGTGAGGGGCCCGTTCACCCATCGTCGGCGACCTTCCGTTCGACCGTGACGGCCACCTCGGCGACAGCTGCAGGACGAGCGCGGCGAGCGCGAGCGCGACACCGATCAGGGCGGCGGAGTCCTCCAGGTACACCGTGGACGGGGTCGGATCCGACGCCCTGCCCAGATGCTCCACAAGGGTGCGATGCAGTCGCCGTGCGCGGGAGCGAAGCTCTCTGCGCGCGACGCTCCATGAGTACCCCTCGAAGCAGGCCGCCACGACGAGCACGGCGATGCCGATCCACGGCGAGGTCACCGCAGCAGGCTGCGGACACCCTCAACGATCGACAGCACGCCACCGATGAGGAAGATCCCGAGTGCGGCCAGGAGTGCCCAGAAGTAGCGTTCCTGGCCGTATCCGAAGGGATGCTGCGGGTCCTCCTGCCTGTTCGATCTGCGCAGGCCGACGAACAGCAACACCTCGTTGCCGGTGTCGGCGATCGAGTGCAGGGTCTCGGCCCACAGGGCGGCGGATCCGGTGAGCAGCGCGGCCACGCCCTTGGCCACGCCGACGACAAGGTTCGCCCCGACGGCGACGAGCACCGTGCGCAGACTCGCCGCGCTCTGCGCGTCGCGTCGGCGCTGTGACTGGGTCATGGCCGGCCCGGACCGCCCTGGGCCGCGAAGATCAGGACGTTCTCCGAACGGTCGGGCTGTCCTCGCCCTCGGCCGTCCATTGCCGGCCGAGGGTTGCCACGGACTCGGGCAGTGGCACTTGCGGCACCTCGTACCCGATGGCCTCGATCCGCTCCTTGTGGACCTTCGCCGTTGACACCCCGAACTGCTGGTCCCGCTGGGCGACCAGATCCGCGTTCGCCTGGCCGTCGCCGGTCAGCGACCACATCAGCAGTGGCTCGCCCAACGGCACGGGGGTGCTCGGGTCAGGCCACGTGTGCCACGTCTTGCCCCAGGTGGTGAGCAGAAATTCCATGAACTCCAACTCTGCCTGCTCGCTCATGACGGGCGCGACGAGACCGCCGCCCAGCACCTCGTAGGTGTGCGGGTGCCAGTACTTCTGCTCATCCTTCGGCAGGGACCGGAAGACCTTGTCGGACACGATGTACTCGACGCCGAGCAACTTCGCGCCGGGGCTTACCGAGTCGTACAGGAGGCACTGGTGCATCTCCTGGTCGCCCTCGCCCCGCATCCCGCAGTAGTGCATGGTCGTCACCTGAAACGTGGGGTTGTTCTTGGCAACGTGGAAGCCGCAGAAGAAGAGGCCGTGGTTATCGACCGCACCCATGACCTCGCCGACTTCTCCGCGGTTCATCTGGATGTTCCTTCCCGCGCATCGTTCCTGCTCCGACCGGGGCGATCTGGCGGCCAAACCGTCCGGCCCGGCGGCATACCCTCCCGGGCGCCGACCAAACAGGCCGACCACCCGTCGCGAGCCGAGCCGAGCCCTGGGTGTCTAACTAACTCAAACGCTTGATTGACATCTCGACGCAGCCGGAGCCAATATCAAGCGAGCGTTTGAATTATTTGTGTGGCGCAGGAAAGCCTGAGCGGCGCGGCAGGGCGCAGTGGCACGCCCACCAGCCGTAGAGGCGTGCTCCCCCGTCGCAGCCCTGTCGAAGAACGGAGTCGAGGGTCATGAGTGATCGAGTTGCGATCGTTGTCGGCGCGGGAGGTCTACTCGGCCGATTCGTCGCCGCGAAGCTGGCCGACGACGGCTTCACGGTCGTCGGCGTCGACCGAAGCGAAGCGGGGCTGAGCGAACTGGCGGACGGCATCCGCAGAGTGGCGGGCGACACCACCGATCCGACGGTCGCCAAGTCGCTCATCGACCGCATCGCGGCCGAGACCGGCCAGCCTGCGGTGCTGGTCAACACGCTCGGCGCGTTCACGATGGGCGACGCACTGACGGCGACGCCCGAGGACGTGAGGCTGATGGTGGACGTCAACGTCGGCGCGGCACTGTGGCTGACCCAGGCGGTCGTGCCCTACATGCAGCGGGCCGGATCCGGCTCCATTGTGCACGTGTCGGCCCGGCCGGGGCTCGAGCCGACGGCGGGTCTTGCTGCGTACAGCCTGGGCAAGGCGGCCCTGACCCAGCTCGTCCGCGTCCTCGACCTGGAGTTGCGCCCGCAGGGGATTCGGGTGAACGCGGTCGCGCCGCAACTGATCGACACCCCGAAGAACCGTTCGTACTTCCCGGCCGAGGTGATGGCGCATTCCGTTACGCCGGAAGCGCTCGCGACCGTGATCGCGTTCCTGGCCGGGGATGCGGCCGCTCCGGTGAGCGGAGCGATTCTGCCGGCGTACGGCGGCTGACCGATCCCGGCACGGTGTCGGCTGCGCGGTGAGTACGGCGTTCCTGATTCTCGAACGCGTACGCCTCGACCTCGGCATCGGCTCGCAGAACACGTTTCGTTCCAACGAACAGGAGAGCGCCGTGACGTACACCATCGACGTAGCCGGCTTCCATACGCTGGGCCCGTGGCGGGTACGGCGCGTCGGGTACGGGGCGATGCAGTTGTCCGGAGACAACGTCTTCGGCCCGCCGCGTGACCGCGATGAGGCTTTGCGGGTGCTGCGAGCAGCGGTCGACGCCGGCGTCGATCACATCGACACCGCCCAGTTCTACGGGCCCCGCGTCGTGAACGAACTCATCCGCGAGGCGCTGCATCCGTATCCGGCCGGCCTGGCGATCGTCAGCAAGGTCGGTGCCCGCCGCGACACCGCGGGCGCCGTCCTGCGCTTCGACGACGCCGATCAGCTGCGATATGACATCGAGCAGAACCTGACCACGCTCGGCGTCGACCGGCTGGCCGCAGTGAACCTGCGGCTGATGGACGACTCGGTGCCCGGCGCGCGGTTCGACGCTCAGTTGGCCAGTCTCGTCCGGGCCCGCGAGGAAGGCCTCATCGACGGCGTCGGCCTGAGCAACATCTCGGCCGATCACCTGCTGCGGGCACTGGACCAGACCGGCATCGTGTGCGTACAGAACCTGTTCAACCTCGCCGATCAGCGCTCCGCGGCCGTCCTCAAGCTCTGCATCGACCGCGACATCGCCTTCGCGCCGTTCTTCCCGCTGGGACAGTGGCGCGGGCTGCGGTCCCACCCGGTGCTCGCCGCGACCGGCGGCCGGCTCCACGCCACGCCCGCGCAGATCGCCCTCTCCTGGCTGCTTGATCTCGCGCCCAACATTCTTCTCATTCCGGGTACGCGTACACGCACCCATCTGGCTGAGAACCTCGCCAGCGCCTCGGTCGAGCTCGACGACGCGGCCCGGGCGGACCTCGCGGCCGCGTTTCCCGCCGGTCGATGACCGGGCGCCCGCTACCGCCGCTAAACTCAAACACGCGCTTGACGAAGCGTTGATCAGGCATCGGGGTGCGGTGTGATGGCAGAGAAGGCGGATCTCCGGCGAGAGGCCGGTCAGCGTACGCGTGAAAGCCTGCTGGCCGCGGCCCTGGAACTGATCGCGGAGCGGGGTCAGGAGGGCCTCACGCTTCGGGAGATCACGGTGAACGCCGGAGCCAACGTAGCTGCCGTCAGCTACCACTTCGGATCGCTGAAGGCGTTGTGTGACAAGGCGATCGAGCTGGCGCTGGAACAGTATCTGGACGCACAGATCGAGTCGGTCAGATCGGTGAGCCCCACCTCGACGCTGGAGGAGCTCGCCGCTGCATTCGCGCGGCCGATGGTGCGTGCGATCGCGGCCGGTGGACCGGACCTGGCCGTCATGCGGACCGTGGCACGCGTCGGCATCGACCCGCCAGAGGGCTGGGAACGGCTGTCGGGCAAGTTCGATCAGAGCCGCCAGGACGCGATCCAGGTGATGAAGGCGAACCTTCCCGGCGTCAAGGAGCCTGAGCTGATCTTCCGTATCCGATGCGCCGCCGGGCTGCTGAACTGGCTCGCCTTGGCGCCCATCGGCCGCGAGCTGGCCACCAAGCCGGTCAAGCAGATCGAACGGCTGCTGACCCCCGTGGTGGCCGGAGCGTTCCACGGACACTCCGACGAGGCTGAGGCCGCGCAGGCGCGGCGGTAAGTAACTCAAACAGTTGCTTGACCAACGCAGGCGTCTCGACATAAAGTCAATCAAGCATTCGATTGAAATCGTACGGAGCCTCGAACAGGAGACCCAACCATGACCACCGATCCCGAGACCATCGTCCGCCAGGCGTACCACGCCGCCGAAGGCAGCGTGCTGGACGTGCAGGGCTTCATCGACCTCTTCGCCGAGGACGGCGTCTTCAACAACATCGTCGCCGGGGAGAGCTACCGCGGCGAGCACCTCGGCGACCTGGTCGTCTTCATGGGCCGGCTCGCCCCCGACGTGCACCGCGAACTGCACCGCTTCCACGTCGTGGGCAACGTCGTCGCGGTCGAGCTGTCCATACAGGGCACCTTCACCGGGCCGTTCCCCACCCCGGCCGGCATCGTGCAGCCCACCGGAGCCCGGCTGGACATCCCCACCGCCGACTTCTGGTACATCGAAAACGGCAAGATCAAGGAATTCAACTGCTACGTCGGCCTGAGCATCATGCTCTCCCAGCTCGGCGTACAGCCCGACTTCGCCGCCGCCGTGAACGCTCCGGCCAACTCCTGATCATGACCACGACGCGTACGCCGCTGGTCGACGTCCGAAGGTCGCCAGAGCGGTCGGAGACCAACCTCTCGTGGCTTCGCGGCCGGCACTCCTTCTGGGTCGGCGGCCAGCCCTACGACCCGGACAACACCCACCACGGCCTGCTGCTCGTCCACAACGAGGACGTCATCCGGCCTGGCGCCGGTTTCGAGACCCATCCCCACAAGGACATGGAGATCGTCACCTGGGTCCTCGACGGTGCGCTGGTGCACCAGGACTCGGTCGGCAACTCCGGCATCATCTATCCGGGCCTCGCACAGCGGATGAGCGCCGGCACCGGCATTCAGCACTCGGAGAAGAACGACTCGTGGCGGCTGGGCGGCGAGCCGCACACGGACCCGGTCCACTTGGTCCAGATGTGGGTCGTGCCCGACGAGGTAGGCGTCACGCCGGGCTACGAACAGCTGGAGATCGACCACGAGCTGCTGTCAGGCGGCCTCGTCACGGTGGCCTCCGGGATGGCCAAGCACGACGGCGCGACCGCGATCCGGATCAGGAACCGCCACGCAGCCCTGTACGCGGCCCGGCTCCTGCCGGGGCAGCCGGTCCAGCTGCCGGACGCTCCGTTCCTGCACCTGTTCGTGACGCGCGGAACGGTCGGCCTGGAAGGCACCGGTACGCTGAGCGCCGGCGACGCCGTCCGCTTCACGGCCGGCGGCGGCCAGCGGGTCAGCGCCACCGAGCCCGCCGAGATCCTCGTCTGGGAGATGCACGCGGATCTGGCGATCTGAACGCCGCGTAGATGCGCCGATACGAACCTGACCGTGCGCGGCGCGCACGCACCACTACGCCCCGCGGTTCGACCACCCAGCCGACGGCGTGACCGGCCGATGCGTATCCAGCGGCCCGACGGGCCTGCCTTCGTACTGCGTCGACAACACGATGTGCGTGCGCAGTTCCCCGTGCGTGCCGAGCCGCTCGACCACGCCTTCGAAATGCGCGAGGTCGGTGGCCCGGACCTCGATGAGCGTGCAATGCTCGCCGGAAAGCCGGTGGATCGCCGCGACCTCGGGATAGTCGGCCTCGGAGGTGGTCCGCAGCAGGCACGCGCCCGGCCGGCAGCGCAGCTGCACGAACGCCCGCACGCCCTGCCCGACGGCGGCGGGGTCCACGCTCGCCCGGTAGCCGGCGATGACCCCCGCCTCCTGCATCCGCCTGACGCGCTCCGCCACCGCCGGCGCCGACAGGTGCACCCGCCGCGACAGCTCGTTGAACGAAACCCGCGCGTCGGCCTGCAGCTCGGCCAGCAGCCGCCAGTCCACAGCGTCCGGCTCGTACGGTCGTGAACTCGTCATGCAAAGCACGTTACGAGCGCAAGGTCACGCCCGCCGATCGACGCGCATCGCCCATGTGCCGCGCTGCCCGACCTGCCTACGGTTGACCGGCATGACCTGGTTGTGGATGGCCGCCGCGGCAGGCGGCCTGGCCCAGTCCCTGGCCGGCGCCGCGGGCGCCGTGCTGGCCGAACGCATCGGCGGCGGCACCGCGGCGGCCGGCCTGCCACAGGCCGCGCTCGTCGCCGGCGCCGCCCTCGCCGCTCTCGCCCTGTCCGCGCTCACCCGCCGCGCGGGCCGCCCACGCGCCCTGGCCGCAGGCGCCCTGACGGCCGCGGCCGGCTGCGCGCTGGTCGCCGCCGCCGCATACTGGCCCAGCCTCCCCGCGGTCCTGGCGGGCACCCTGCTCATCGGCGCGGGCAACGCCGCGGTGATGCTGACCCGGTATGCCGCCGCCGACCTCGCCGGCTCCATGACCGCGGTCCTGACGGCAACGGCGGCGGGCGCGATCGCCGGCCCCCTGCTGCTCGGCACCGGCCACCCCTATCCGGTGGCGGCCGCCGCCTTCGTCCTGTCCGCCGCCTGCTACCTCCCGGTCCCCCGCGCACCTGGCGCTCCGCCCGTGCCGCCGTCACCCGCGGGGCGCCCCGCCCGCGCCGGCCTGGCGGTGCTCACGCTCGCCAACCTGATCATGGTCGGCGTGACGACCCTGGCCCCGCTCCACCTGGCACACACCGGCTCGTCCGCAACCGCGATCGGCGCCGTCATCAGCGCGCACATCGCCGGCATGTTCGCCCCGTCGGCGTTGTCGACCCGCCTGGTCGCATCGTCGGGCCCGACCCGCACGGCTCTGCTCGGCGCCGCCGCGCTCGCCCTCTCGTGCGTCGCGGTCGCCGCCGGAGATCATTCGGCGTTGATCGCCGGCCTGTTCCTCCTGGGCGCGGGCTGGAACCTGTGCCTCGTCGCCGGCAGCACCATGCTCGTCGAGGGCGTGCCATCCGCGGCCCGCCCGCGCCGCGAGGCCTGGGGTGAGATCGGCATGGGCGCGGCGGCCGCGACGGGCGGCGGCCTGTCGGGCCCGCTCGCCGCGGCATCCGGCTACCCCGTGCTGGCCTGGCTGGGCCTGGCGATCGCCGCGACCCTCCCCCTGCTGCTGTTGTTCGGTCAGCGCACCGCGATCACGACCTTGCCCAAGGGGCTGGCGGACTCGTAGTAGCGGTAGGCTTCGGCCGCCTCGTCGAAGGGGAAGACCCGGTCGATCACCGGGCGCATGGCGTGGGCCGCGATCGTCTCGTTCATCTCGACGAACTGGGCCCTGCTGCCGACCGCCACCGCGCGCAGCGTTGCCGCCGCGGCGAAGAGGAGGCGGGGGTCCAGCGGGGACCAGGCGCCGGACAGGGCGCCGACGAACGCGACGTGGCCGTCCACCGCGACCGAGCGCAGCGACTGCTCCAGGGTGCCCGCGGTGTCGACGATGCGGTCGGCGCCGCGGCCGCCCGTCAGGGCGCGCACCGTCGAGGGCCACTCGTGGTCGTCGGCGTAGTTCACGACCTCGTCGGCGCCGAGCGCGCGCAGGCGAGGTTCCTTCTCGCGGCGGCCCGTCGTGGCGATCACCCGAGCGCCCAGGAGCTTCGCGAACTGCAGGGCGAAGAGGGAGACGCCGCCGGAGCCGGTGACGAGGACGGTTTGTCCACTGTGGAGGCCGGTCAGGGCGTTCCAGGCCGTCACCGCGGCGCACGGGAGGGTGGCCGCCTCGGCGTACGACAGGTGCGCAGGGATCGCGACCAGGGCCGACGCCGGGACGATGGCGCGCTGCGTCAGGAAGCCGTCGAGGGTGCCGCCCAGCTGCGGGAGCAGCTCGGCCGCCAGGGGGCCCTGCTGCCACAACGGGAAGAGGGTCGCCGTCACCCGGTCGCCGACCTCGACGCCCGACACGCCGGGGCCGACCGCGGCGACCTCGCCGGCGCCGTCGGAGACCGGGATCACGTCGGGCTTCACCGGGAGGACGTACGTGCCGCGCGCCACCAGAAGCTCGCGGTAGCTCAGCGATGCCGCGTGCACGGTGATGGCGACCTCGCCGGGGCCGGGGTCGCGCGGCGGGGCCGAGCGCAGGGACAGACCCTCGATGCCGGCGCCGCTGGTCAACACGTAGGACTCGACAACGGTCTCGAGATCGGTCATGAGAGGGACTGTGCGCGGCGGGCGTGACACGCGGCAATTCCCTGCAGGGAATCGCGGGGTGACAGCGCAGCGGATAGACATGACGGGTGAGCACAGCGACGTTCGGCGGGGCGCTGCGGCAGTGGCGGACCCGGCGCCGGGTCAGCCAGCTGGAGCTGGCGGTGCGGGCCGGGACGACACAGCGGTACGTGAGCTTCCTCGAGAGCGGGCGCTCGGCGCCGGGGCGGTCGATGATCATCCGGCTGGCGGAGTCCCTGGCCGTGCCGATCCGGGAGCGCAACGAGCTGCTGCTGGCGGCGGGGTTCGCGCCGGCGTACGGGCAGGGGCGGCTCGACGCGCCCGAGCTGGGGCCGGTGCGGGCGGCGCTGGAGAACATCCTGCGCGGGCACCTGCCCTACCCGGCCGTGGTCGTCGACCGGCACGGCGACCTGGTCTCGGCCAACGCCGGGTTCTACGCCATCGCGAGGGGCATCGCGCCGCGGCTGCTCGCGCCGCCGGTGAGCGTGCCGCGGGTGCTGCTGGACCCCGAAGGGCTGGCGCCGCGGATCGTCAACCTCGACGAGTGGGCGTGGCACATCGTCGACCGGCTGCGGGAGGAGAGCGAGCGCAATCCCGACGAGCGGCTCCGGGCGCTCGCCGACGAGCTCGCCGCCCAGGCGCCGCCACGCAGAACGCCGGGGCCGCAGTATCTGGGCTTTGCGGTACCGCTGCGGCTGCGTCACGGCGACGGCGAGCTGCGGCTGATCACGACGCTGACCCACTTCGGCACCGCCGTCGACGTCGCGCTTGCCGAGCTGCGCCTGGAGGCGTTCCTGCCGGCCGACGAGCCGACCGCGGACGCGCTCACCGCGCTGGTGCACGAAGCCTAGACCGGCAGCGCGGCGACGACCTCGTCCACTGTGGACAGCACCGGCACGCCGGGCGTCGCCGGCGGGCGGTCGACGATCACCACGGGCAGGCGCAGGGCGCGCGCGGCGTCGAGCTTGGCCGAGGTCATCTCGCCGCCGCTGTCCTTGGTCACCAGCGCGCCGATGTCGTGTCGGCGCATGAGCTCCGTCTCGCCCGCGACGGTGAACGGGCCCCGGTCGAGGACGACTTCGAGGCGGGGCGGCACCGGGGGTACCGGCGGATCCACACAGCGAACGAGAAACCACTGCGCCGTCAGGTGCGCGAAATGGGCGAGGCCCTGGCGGCCGGTGGTGAGGAAGACGCGCTCGGCCAGGGCGGGCAGCAGGGCGGCGGCCGCCTCGAGCGACGGCACGTGGCGCCAGTCGTCGCCGGGCTGCAGCGCGAAGCCGGGGCGGCGCAGGACGAGCAGCGGGACGCCGGCGGTGGCGCACGCGGCCGCGGCGTTGGCCGACATCCGGGCGGCGAAGGGGTGCGTGGCGTCGACGACCGCGTCGACGCGCTCCGCGCGCAGGTAGGCGGCGAGGCCCTCGGGGCCGCCGAAGCCTCCGACGCGTACCTCCCCCGCCGGGAGCGTCGGGGCGGCGACGCGCCCGGCGAGGGAGGAGATCACGCGGTACGCCGGCAGCAGCACCGAGGCCAGCCGGCGCGCCTCCCCGGTGCCGCCCAGCAGGAGGACTGTCGGCACCGGGGAAGCCTACTGCTACGGGTAGCTGACCAGGTTCTCGACCTGGTGGCCGCTGTTCACCGCGGCCCCCGTGCTGTTGATGACGTGCGAGATCGTGCCGGTGCCGCCGAGCGAGACCGTCACCATGTCGTGGAACCGCACGTTCGCGGTCTGCGGGACCTCGAACGAGTGGCCCAGCACGACGCTCGGGTTGGTGCTGAAGTAGCAGTAGCTGCCCAGGCCCCACGCCTCGTGCGAGGTGACGTTCGCGGCCACCTTGTACGCCGCCCAGCCCTGCGCCCCGCCGCCGCTGCTCCAGCTGGAGTTGTTCGGCACGTCGTAGGGGATCTCGTTCTGGAAGAAGTATGTGCGGCCGCCGTTGCCGTTCCAGATGACCTGGTACTGCTGGTAGTGCTCGACGAACAGGCCGTAGAAGGTGACGTTGGCGCCGTTGACGACGAGCCCGTTGGCGGCGGTGTTGCTGGTCCAGCCCACGCCGCTGCCGTGGTCGGCCCGCCAGATCCACGCGTGGTCGCCGATCACGTTGTTGCTGTTGATGCGCAGGCTCACCGTGGCCTTGCCGACGCCGGCACCGCCGACGCGGAAGAACACGTCGTGCAGCGACGTCGGGTTGGCCGAGTGGTCGGCCGAGGAGCCGCTCGGGCCGACCTCCATGAGCACCGACGAGTTGGTGGTGCCGGCGTCGAAGAGGACGCCCGCGATCTTCACGCCGTCGACGTCGGCGACGGTCATCGCGGTCACGCCGTTGTCCGGCACGATCGTGGCGAGGCCGAGGCCCAGCACGACGGTGTTGGCGCGGGTGATGCGGATCGTGTCGTTGACGTGGTACACGCCGGGGGTGAAGAGCAGGTTCTGCCCGGCCGCGAGGGCCGCGTTGATCGAGGCGGCGGTGGCGCCGGCCTTGACGATGTAGAACTGGCTGATCGGCAGCGAGGAGCCGGCGGTGGTGCCGCTCTGCCAGCTGTTGCCGCTGGAGTTGGTCCGCAGCGCGGGCACGAACACCTGGTAGTTGCCGGCGCCGTCGATGTACAGGAACGGCTTCTCCCGCACGACCGGCGTCGTGCCGACCGTCGTGTCGGGCGGCGACGGGAAGGTGTTGCCGGGTGCGCCGGTGTCGCCGACGAACACCATGTTCCAGTTGGAACCGGACCAGCTGCCCATCGCGGAGTTGCGGGTGATGAACTGCTGCTGCGAGCCGGACCGGATCTGCCCGTCGATCTTGCTGTCGGAGATCCAGCCGCCGGAGGACCAGCCGCCGTCGTCGAGCTGCAGGTTGCCGCGCACGTGCATGCGGCGGTACGGCGCGGCCTGCGACACGGCCCAGCGGTCGGTGCCGCCGTTGGGGGTGACCGACAGGTTCTCGGCCGAGCGCCAGAAGTTCTGCGTCGCGTTGCCCTGGAACCAGTCCGCCTCGGCGTGCACGGCGCCGTTGATGGTGACCTGGTCCGGGGACAGGCCGAGGCCCGCGACCTGGGTGTAGAAGCCGACGTTGGCATCGACGTTGTACGTGCCCGGCCGGAACAGCAGGGCGTAGCGCTGCGAGCCGAACTGGTTGCTCTGCTGCGAGTTGAAGACCGAGTTCAGCTTGCTCTGGATGGTCGAGGCCGACATCGACGGGTCGAAGATCGACACGTTGGGGCCGAGGTCCGGGTTGCCGGTGTTCGGCGGGTTGCTCGTCGGCGGGTTGCTCGTCGGCGGCGTCGTGCCGCCCGGCAGCACCCACTGCTGGTTGGCGCTGGCGAAGCAGTCCCAGATCTGCAGCGGCGTGCCGTCTGCGGAGCTGGGGCCGGTCGCGTCGAGGCACTTGCCGAGCGCGCGCAGGGTGCCGTCGCTGTTGCGCGACCACTGCTGGGCGGCGGTGCCGTTGCAGTCGTAGATCTGGACCTTGGTGCCGTTGGCGCTGCTGGCCGCGGCGACGTCGAGGCACTTGCCGAGCGCGCGGATCGTGCCGTCGTCGCCGACGGTCCACTGCTGGGCGGCTGTGCCGTTGCACGTGTACAGCTGGACCTGGGTGCCGTTGGCGGAGCTCGCGCCGGCGACGTCGACGCACTTGCCGCCGTAGCCGGTGATCTGCCCGACGGTGGCTGCCGACGCGCTGTTCATGGCGAAGACTGCGGTGCCGGCGGCGGCCAGGACGGTCGCCACGATGGCGAGGCCGATCCTCAGGCGGGGCCGTCGCCTGGTTGGGCTGGAGGGGGTCACTGGCGGGTCCCTTCTGGGCGGGCGCCCGCGCGGACCCGGGTCGGGGTGGGTCCGGGGCGGGCCAATCTGTGAGGTTGCCTTACAGATCGTCGAGAGGCTATGCCCGCCCCGGTGCACGCGTCAATACAAGACTTAAATTAAGGTACTGGCCTGCGAATTTAAGGTTAGGCCAGGATCTGGCCGGCGCCGCCCGCCGTCTCGTTGACCGACTCCAGCCACGCCTTCATGTCGGTCTGCTTGAGCCCGGTGCCGCCCACGACGACGGTGCTGCCGACGATGAGCGTCGGGTACATCGACGCCTCGTCCTGCGCGTACGCCTTCGCCGCATTGGCCGCCTTGAACTCGACGTAGATCGCCTGCTGCACGCGGTGCGGCATCGCGTCGCCCTTCTTGGCGTAGCAGTCGAACTGCTTGAAGCTCGCCACCGCCGAGCGGTACTTGGCCTCGACGCCGGTCGAGTTGGCGTCCCACTGCCCGACCGGGCACTCGGGGTCCTTCGTGAACAGCTCGCCGGTCAGCTTGCCGACCGTGGTGAAGCTGAGCTGCCCGGCCTTGGCGGACCCGGACGGCTTGGCCTGCCCCGAGGCCGCGGCAGAGGCGGAGGCAGAGGCGGAGGCGGCGGGCGCGGCCGATTGGGCGGCGGCCGGAGCGTCGGACTTCTTCTCGTCACCGCACGCGGCGGTGAGCAGCAGGGTGGCACAGGCAACGGCGAACACGGGCAGCAGACGCTTCATCGGGATTCGTTTCCTTTATGTGGTACCGCGTGCAGAACGCGATCTCGGCGTTGGACGCTGAGAACGTATGCGCGCCCCGCCGCCGTTGAATCCCGGATGTATGCCACCCGACAACCGTCGTGTCCCACCTCACTTCCCGCGCCCGAACCGTTGTCGGATAAGGGACTTCGAGTGGTGCCCCCGGCCGTCCGCTTACCGGGAGCACCCGCTCGAGAGCCGGTCGGGCCGCTATCTGTTAAGTGCCCTTCCAGATAGAGGGCAGGCTATGCCGACATCTATCGCGCGTCAATAAAAGGCCCGAAAAAAGTCCCCGGGGTCAGGGACGGGAGGCGCGGCGCAGCAGCTCGGCCATGGGTAGGGTGGCCGCGCCGAAGGCCACCGCGTCCGGGCCGAGCTCGCACAGCTCGATCGTGACCTGGCCGAACGGGTGCTCGAGGGCCTGCTCCTGCGCCGCGGCGCGGATCTGCGGCAGCACGCGGGCGCCGAGGGCCAGGCCGGCCCAGCCGCC
Organism: Dactylosporangium darangshiense; assembly: GCF_039537565.1. Classification (NCBI taxonomy): domain Bacteria; kingdom Bacillati; phylum Actinomycetota; class Actinomycetes; order Micromonosporales; family Micromonosporaceae; genus Dactylosporangium; species Dactylosporangium darangshiense. Next base: position 18,466 of record NZ_BAABAT010000012.1, on the reverse strand, counting down.
GAGGACCACGCGCTCGGGGTTGAACAGGTTGACCAGGTTGCCGATGCCGGCGCCGAGGATGCCCGCGGTCTCGGCCAGGGTCTCCGCGGCCGCGGGGGTGTCGGCGGCGACCAGCGCGGTCACGTCGGCGATCTCGCCGTCCGCGGCGGGGCGGGTGGGATCGATCGCGCGGTACCGCTCCAGGATGCCCTCGGCGCCCACGTAGGCCTCCAGGCAGCCGCGCGCGCCGCAGCGGCACTGGCGGCCGCCGTACACGACGGTGGTGTGGCCCCACTCGCCGGCGCTGCTGCTGGCGCCGCGGTAGACCGTGCCGTTGGTGATGACGGCCGCGCCGACGCCCGAGCCGACCAGGACGATGACGGCGTTGCCGGCGCCCCGCCCGGCGCCGAACCACATCTCGGCCTGGCCCTGGGTCTTGGCGCCGTTCTCGAAGAACAGCGGGGCGGTGATGCCGCGCTCGCGCAGCAGGTCGGTGAAGGAGACGCCGCGCCAGCCGAGCGTCGGGGCGTACACCAGCGGGGGGTCGGACTGCTCGACCGTGCCGGGCACGCCGATGCCGATGCCGAGCACGGTGTCGGGGTCGACGCCGGCGAGCACCTCGCGGATGCCGGCCTCGAGTTGGCCCGCGACGGCGGACGGGTCGGGGCGCGAGGACGGCAGCGGCTCGTCGACGGTGGCCAGGCGGCTCATCGACAGGTCGAAGAGCTCCACCTTGACGCCGGTCTCGCCGACGTCCGCACCGACGAGGCGGCCGAAGCCGGGGTTGACGCGCAGCAGGACGCGCGGGCGGCCGCCGTCGGACTCGATCTGGCCGGCCTCGATGATGATGCCCTCGTGCAGCAGCTCGGCGGTCACGCTGCTGGCCGTCGCGGCGCTCAGGCCGGTGATGCGGCTCAGGTCGTGCCGGCTCAGCGGGCCGCGGAAGAACAGCTCCGACAGCAGCGTCGAGCGGTTGCGCCGGCGCATGTCCCGAGTCGTCGCGCGCTCGGCCTCGATCCGCACCACCGCAGTCCCGTCCTCCCCCTTGATCCCTCGGTAGCGATCGTGTCACGCGGACGAATGCCCGTCGACACCGAGGGGTCATCGTCGCCGTCCGCATCGACACCGAGCCGGCCTACCGCCGCTTTTCGTGTCGACACACCGAGGGTCACCGTCGCCGCGCGCGGCGGGCGAGCCCGGCCACCAGGCCGATCGCCACCACGACGAATGCACCCGCCAGCAGGGCGACGCGGGCCCGGCGGTCGGTGACGGCGCCCGCCGGGACCGGGGAGGCCGGGGCGGGCGCACTGGTGGCCGGCGGGTGGGTCGGCGCCGGCCTTTCGATGTGGTACCGCAGGATGCTCACCGGCCCGGACTGATCCGACACCGTCAGAAAGCCCGTCCCGTCGGGCGTGTAGGCGATGGCCTCGCCCTGCGGCTCGCCCGGCAGCGGGGTCACCCGCGGCGTGCCGCCGGTGATCGCGGCGGCCACGTCGCCGCCGGTGACGTCGAACTCGTAGGCGTCGGAGTACGTACGCAGGACCGCGTGCGTGCCGTCGGGCGAGACGGCGCCGCCGGTGATGAGGGCGTTGCCGATGAAGCCGAGCGGGTTGTCGGTGCCGCTGTGCGTGGGCGCGAAGTGCCCGACCAGCGTGAGCGGCGCGCCCTCGGCGTTGTCGGTCGGCAGCGGGGTGTCCAGGCGGTACACCTCGCCGCCGGGGTCCTTCGTGACGATGATCGGGCGGCCGGCGCCGTCGATGAGCAGCGCCTCGGCGTCGCGCGGCACGCCGTCGGGATACCGCAGCCGATGGATCTTCATGCTCTTCGCACCGGGGGCCAGGGTCCACAGCGCGATGGTGTCGCGGCGCTTGCCGGAGCCGCCGCTGAGCGGGCTGTTGTCGCCGATGTCGGCGACCCACACGACGCCGCGGCGGTCCACCGCCAGGTCCTCCGGGTCGCGCGCGGTCGTCGGGTAGCCCACGCTGCGCGTCAGCGAGCAGTCGGCGCCGAGGTAGAACACGCGAATCCGGCGCGGCTCCGGGTTGGAGTCGTTCTCCACGACATAGCCGCCGCCGGGCAGCGCCGCCAGCCCGGACGCCTCAACAACGGCCGGGTCGGTGATGCGGCAGAGCTCCTGGGCGTCGCCGGCGCGGGCGAAGGCCGGCGCGGCGGGCGCGGCGGCGAGGCCGACGGCGACGAGCACCGCCACGACCGCCGCCCACCGCATGGCCCCAGTCTGGCAGAACCGCGCCCACTCATCCGGCCCGGGTGACCTTGCGTCGCCCGGACGACTGCACACAGTGACCGAACTGCGGATCGCCCTAGGCCGGGCGGAGCCGCGTCGTGGAGTACAGGTGGCTGTCCGGGAACTCCTCGGCGGTGAGCACGGCGCCGACGACGATGATCGCGGTGCGCTTGATGCCGGCGTCGTGGACCTGCTCGGCGATGCCGGCGAGGGTGCCGCGCAGGACGATCTCGTCGGCCCGGCTGGCGTAGGCCACGACGGCGGCCGGGCAGTCCGCGCCGTACCACTCGGCGAGCTCGGCGGCGAGCTCGCCGATGCGCTGCACGGCCAGATGCAGCACGAGCGTGGCCCGGCTGGCCGCGAGCGTCGCCAGCTCCTCGCCCGGCGGCATCGGCGTCGCGCGCGCCGCGGTCCGGGTCAGGATGACGGTCTGCGCCACGCCGGGCACGGTGAGCTCCCGCCCGAGCGAGGCGGCCGCCGCCGCGAAGGCGGGCACGCCGGGCACGATCTCGTACGGCACCCCGGCCGCGTCGAGCCGGCGCAGCTGCTCGGCCATGGCGCTGAACACCGACGGGTCCCCGGAGTGCAGCCGCGCGACGTCGAGCCCGTGGGAGTGCGCGTCGAGCAGCTCGGCGAGGATCTGGTCGAGGTCGAGGTTGGCGGTGTCGACGAGCCTGGCACCCGGCGGGCAGTACCGTAGCAGCTCCGTAGGCACGAGGCTGCCCGCGTAGAGGCAGACCGGCGCCGCCGCGATGCGGTCGCGCCCGCGCACGGTGATGAGGTCCGCGGCGCCCGGCCCGGCCCCGATGAAGTACACGGTCACTTGCGCACCACCCATTGCGTGACGGGCAGCATGGGCCGCCACCCGAGGAAGCCGCCGACGGGCTCGGCCCGGTTGACGGACAGGCGGGTCAGCTCCCCGCCGTGTGTCGCGTGCAGCTCGGCGACGAGCCGCTCCGACTCGACGGTGACGGCGTTGACGACGAGCCGCCCGCCGGGCCGCAGCGCCGCCCAGCACCGCTCGAACACCCCGGGCGCGGTGAACCCGCCGCCGACGAACACGGCGTCGGGCGCCTCGAGCCCGTCGAGGGCCGCGGGCGCCGCACCGACCACAATGGACAGACCCGGCACTCCGAGCCGCCGCGCGTTGCTCTCGATACGCCCGGCCCGGACGGGGTCGCGCTCGATCGCCACGGCCCGGCAGGCCCGGTGCGCCCGCATCCACTCGATGCCGATGCTGCCGGAGCCGCCACCTACGTCCCAGAGCAGCTCCCCCGGCCGCGGCCCGAGCGCGGCGAGGGTGACGGCGCGGATCTCGCGCTTGGTGAGCTGGCCGTCGCTGTGGTACTGCGAGTCCTCCAGCCCCGGCACGACGGAGACCCCGCCGTCGCCGCGGCACTGGATCGCCACAATGTTGAGCGCCCGCGCGGCGGCCGGGTCGTGGTGCACGCGCTCGTCGGCGCCCCCGAGCGACTCGAGGATCGTCACCTCGCTGCCGGCGAACCCGCCGTCCTCGAGGATGCGCCACACCTCCTGCGGCGTGCCGGCCCCACTGGAGAGCACGAGCACCCGCCGCCCGTCGTGCAGGTGCCGGCGCAGCCCGTCGACGGACCGCCCGACCGCGCTGACGACCTCGACGTCCTCGAGCGCCCATCCGAGCCGGGCGCACGCAAGGGCCATTGAGGACGGGTGCGGTACCGCGCGGACGTGCCCGGCGCCGAGCAGCCGCGCGAGGGTGCCCCCGATCCCGTAGTGCATGGGGTCGCCGCTGGCCAGCACGCAGACCCGCCGCCCGAACTGCTCGGCCAGCAGCCGCGGCAGGGCCGGCACGAGCGGCGACGGCCAGGCGATGCGCTCGGCGCCCGAAGGCGGGACGAGGTCGAGCTGGCGAGGACCGCCGAAGAGCACGTCGGCGCCGTCGACGGCGTCGCGGCCCGCGGCGGACAGGCCGGCGTACCCGTCGGCGCCGATGCCCACGACGGTGACCTCGGGTGCGGGCGCCGCGACGGCGACGGTGGCGCCGGGCGAGGACCGCTTGCCGACGACCAGGACCGCGGCGCCGTTGCCGGCCCGCCGCGCGGCCAGGAGTGCGGCCGCCTCTGCGACGGAGGGGGTGCCGACGGCCGAGGCGACGCGGGCCGAGGGCGACGGGACCGGCACGCCGGCGAGCTCCTCGGCCGAGTAGCCGACCACGGACCATCCGCGCTCCGCCGCGACCACGGTCGCCAGCTCCAGGCGCGGGTCCACCGTGGACACGGACACCACGCCGTCGAGCGAGGGCAGCGACTCCGCCAGCAGGGCGAAGACCTCCGGCGCCGAGATGCCGGTGCGGGCGCCGATGCCGACGAACAGGCGGGTCAGGCGCATGCGGCGACCAGGCGGTACGCGAGCGCGGGCGAGCCGGCCCAGTGCAGGTGCAGGTAGGAGGCGTGGACGTTGGCGGTGGCGAAGCCGTCCCGGGTGTCCGCCGGCGAGCGCCACGCCCACGCCGGTGACGCGCCGGCCGCCGGGGTGACGCGGGTGCGGTGGAACTCGTGGCCGGTGACGCGCGTGCCGGCCGGGGCGAGGACGCTGTCGGCGACGGCCACGGCGTCGCGGTAGCCCAGGGTCAGGCTCGGGGTCATCGCCGCGTCCGCGGGCAGGACGCCGCACATTGGGCGCCCGTCGAGGCTCCGGCACAGCCACAGCAGGCCGGCGCACTCGGCGGCGATCGCGCCGCCGGAGGCCGCCAGGGCCGCCACGGCGTCGCGGAGCGGGACGTTGGCGGCGAGCTGTTCGGCGTACACCTCGGGGAAACCGCCACCGACGACCAGCGCGCGCGTGCCGGGCGGCAGTGCCTCGTCGCGGAGCGGATCCACAGTGGACACCCGGGCGCCCGCGGCGACGAGCAGCTCCACCGTCTCGGCGTAGCCGAAGGAGAACGCGGGGCCGCCGGCCACGGCGACGACCGGCTCGCCGGGCGCCGGCTCGGCGATCGCGGGCGACCAGGCCGTGGTCGACAGCGGAGGCGCGGAGGCGGCCACGGCGCGTACCGCATCCAGGTCCACGCTCGCCGCGATGAGCTCGGCCAGGGCGTCGACCGACGCGGCGGCCTCGGCGGAACGCTCGACGACCGGGACGAGGCCGAGGTGGCGCGACGGGGCGGCGACGGCGTCGTGGCGGCGCAGGACGCCCAGGACCGGCGTGCCGACCTCGGCGCAGGCGTCGCGCAGGATCTGCTCGTGGCGGTCGGATCCGACGCGGTTGAGGATGACGCCGGCGATGCGCACGCCGGGGCCGAAGGAGCGGAAGCCGTGCACGAGCGCGGCGACCGAGCGGGCCTGCGCGGTGGCGTCGACGACCAGGAGCACGGGCGCGTCGAGCAGGCGGGCGACGTGCGCGGTGGAGCCGTGCTCGCCGGCGCCGGTGCGCCCGTCGTAGAGGCCCATGACGCCCTCGATGACGGCCAGGCCGGCGCCGGCCGCGCCGTGCGCGAACAGCGGTGCGATGAGGTCCTCGCCGACGAGCACCGGGTCGAGGTTGCGCCCCGGGCGGCCGGCGGCCAGCGCGTGGTAGCCGGGGTCGATGTAGTCGGGGCCGACCTTGAACGGGGCGACCCGCTCGCCGCGGGCGGCGAACGCGGCGAGCAGCCCGGTCGCGACGGTGGTCTTGCCGTGGCCGGAAGCGGGCGCCGCGATGACGATCCGTGCTACCACTCGATGCCCTGCTGGCCTTTTCGCCCGGCGTCCATCGGGTGCTTGATCTTCGTCATGTCGGTGACGAGGTCGGCGATGTCGACCAGGTCGGGGTGCGCGTCGCGGCCGGTGACGACGACGTGCTGGTTGCCGGGGCGCTCGCGCAGCGTCTCGACGACGTCGGCGATGTCGACCCAGCCCCACTTGATCGGGTACGTGAACTCGTCGAGCACGTAGAACCGGTACGCCTCGGCGGCCAGGTCACGCTTGATCTGCGCCCAGCCCTCGGCGGCCTCCGCGGCGTGGTCGCGCTCGGTGCCGGGGCGCTGGATCCACGACCAGCCCTCGCCCATCTTGTGCCACACGACCGAGCCGCCCTGGCCGGTCTCGCCGAGGGCGCGCAGGGCCGTCTCCTCGCCGACCTTCCACTTCGGGCTCTTCACGAACTGGAACACCGCGATGGGCCAGCCGGCGCTCCACGCGCGCAGGGCCATGCCGAACGCGGCGGTGGACTTGCCCTTGCCCTGTCCGGTGTGGACCGCGAGCACGTGCTGGCGGCGGCGCTGGCGGGTGGTGAGCCCGTCGTCGGGCACGTTCTCGACTTTTCCCTGCGGCAACTCAGGCTCCCAGGCTCGTCAGCGGTATGCAGGACGCCTCGAGCGCTGCGGCGAGGCGGCGCGCGAGGCCGAGGCGGATCGGGCCGGACTCGCAGTCGACGACGACGGCGGGCACCCCGGCCAGCAGCGGCACGACGCTCAGCGGGTCGGGCCCGCTGGTCGAGCGGCCGTCGGTGACGACGACGAGCAGCGGCCGGCGGCGGGCGTCGCGCCGGCGCTCGCCGTGCAGCGTGCGCGCGGCCTGGCGCAGCCCGGCGGCCAGCGGCGTGCGGCCCCCGGTGCGCAGCTCCGCGAGGCGCAGCACGCCGACCTCGTGGCTCGCGGTCGGCTCGAGGACGAGCGCGGCGTCGTGCCCCCGGAAGGAGATCATGCCGACCTTGTCCCGCCGCTGGTACGCATCCCGCAGCAGCGACAGGATCGCCGTCTTCACCACGTTCATCCGCTGTCGCGCGGCCATCGAGCCGGAGGCGTCCACGACGAAGAGGACCAGGTTGGCCTCGCGGCCGACCTTGACCGCCTCGCGCACGTCGCGGGCCTCGGCGCGGCTGGATCCGCGCAGCGCCGCGGCCCGCACCGTGTCCGGGACGTGGAGGCTGGTGAGCTTGCCGCCGAGCGGCGCGCGGGAGCGCACGATCCGCCCGTGCCGCGAGACGGCGGGCGAGCGCCGCCCGGCGTGCGCGCCCGCCTGCCGGTTGGCGCGCCCGGCGATGGTGAGCAGTCTCGGCTTGTACGGCAGCCCGGCGAACGCCAGCTCCTGGGTCGCGCCCGACAGGCCGCTGTTGAGGCTCTCATCGCCGGATAAATCCGATTCGCTGCCCGAATCGGACTTATCATTTCTTGGAGGACTCTGGTCTGATTTGTCCCGACTCGGGCCGCGGGAGGCATCGCCGCCGCCGTCCGACCCGGCGGGGTCGGGGCCGCCGTCGGGGCCGGCGGAGTCGGGGCCGCCGTCGGGGCCGTCGGCAGGAGCGTCGGACCCGCCGTCGGGGGCGGTGTCCGGGGGCGGCGAGGAGTCGTCGGGGCCCGGCGGGTCGTCGTCGGAGTCGGGGCCGGCCTCCTGCTCGAGCACCTCCTCCAGGCGGTCGCGGTCCGCGCCCGGCGGGTCGAGCGGGTCGCGGCGCCGGCGGTGCGGCAGCGCGAGCCGCGCCGCGTCCCGCACGTCGTCCTTCGTCACCACGGTCCGGCCGTGCCACGCCGCCAGCGCGACCGCCGTGCGGGCCACGACGATGTCGGCGCGGAGGCCGTCCACGCGGTACGCCAGGCAGATCCGCGCGATCCGGTCCAGCTCACGGTCCGGCAGCGCGACCCCGCCGAGGCGTGACCGGGCGCCCGCGATGCGCGCAGCCAGCCCCGCATCGGCCTCGACGTAGCGCGCGGCGAACGCCACCGGGTCGGCCTCGTAGGCCAGGCGGCGGCGCACGACCTCGGCCCGCGGCGGGGCCTCCCGCGGCGCGGTGACGCCGACGACGAGGCCGAAGCGGTCGACGAGCTGCGGGCGGGGCTCGCCCTCCTCCGGGTTCATCGTGCCGACGAGCAGGAACCGGGCGGCGTGCTTGACCGACACGCCGTCGCGCTCCACGTGCGCGCGGCCCATGGCGGCGGCGTCGAGCAGCAGGTCGACGAGGTGGTCGGGCAGCAGGTTGACCTCGTCGACGTAGAGCACGCCCCGGTGCGCCGCGGCCAGCAGGCCCGGCTCGTAGGCCTTCACCCCGTCGCCGAGTGCGCGCTGCAGGTCCAGGGTCCCGACGACCCGGTCCTCGGTGGCGCCGACGGGCAGCTCGACGAGGGCGGAGCGGCGCCGGTCGACGCCGGCCCCGGGCGTGTGCGGCCCGTCGGGGCACTCGGCGTCGGGCGCAGCCGGGTCGCAGGCGAAGCGGCAGCCGGAGACGACGTCGACCTCGGGCAGCAGCGCGGCAAGCGCCCGCACGACGGTGGACTTGGCGGTGCCCTTCTCGCCGCGCACGAGCACGCCGCCGATAGCGGGCGACACGGCCGTGAGCAGCAGGGCCAGGCGCAGGTCGGGCAGGCCGACGACGGCCGAGAACGGATACGGCGGCGTCACGCGTACACATCCCTTCGGCGGGTCCGCGCCCGCGAGGTGGCTGGAGCATGGGCGGCCGGAGTCTCCTGACTCCCGGATCGCCGCCGCCCTCGACCTTCCGGCCGGGAGCCCGGCCGTGGTCGTGCGTTGAGGGACGACTCCCCGGTCACAGTGGCGGGACCGTCCCGGATTCGCACCGGGTTCCTCCGCATACCGCTTCCGGCCATCGTGTCCCACCGGCACCAGGGCCGTCAACGTGACGCGGTGTGACCCACACGATCGTCCTCCCCGTGCCAATGGGCCGGGGCATGCGGCGCCGGTTGGACGCGGCGCCGCCGGCCGCGCTCTGCGCGCCACTCGCGGCCGTCGCCCTCGTCGCCGCCACGCCCCCGCGGCCCCTCGCGCTTCAGACGGCGGTGGCCCCGACGAGCCGCGGTATTATGTCTCCACGATCACGCGAAAAGCGGCCGGACAAATGGGACATCGCCATGATCGTGGAGACAAAACGCCGGTCGACCTCGACGTGCTCGTGCCACACCGGGCCGCCGCATTTACACCGTCTGGCGGCGCGCACGCCGCCGCGCAGACGCGCGCATGCGGGCGGCCGGAGGTGACGGTTCGCCGGATTTATCTCCTGCCGGGGTATAAATCCGACAAGTCGTGGCGCGGAGCGCCCGACTTGTCGCGATCGCAACGAGGCTGAGCGGTCAGCGGTCTGCGTCCGGATCGTCGAGGCCGGCCATCGCCAGCAGGTCGCCGCGGTGCAGCTCCAAGGCGTCGGCGACCTCCTCCACCAGGATCCGGTGCGGGGTCCAGCGGCCGGCGCGCAGGCCGTTGATCGTCGCCGCCGCCCGCGCCGTCCGGCGCGCCATGTCCTGCACCGTGAGCCCCCGCCGGGCCATCAGCCGGGCGAGCACGGCCCCGAACGGATGCGGCTCCGGCTCGCTCGCCGGCGCCACCGCCGGCTCGAGCACCACGTCGCCGACCTTCGCCGAGAATCGCAGGAGCCGGTCGCCCTCGAATCGAATGCGCGCCGAGAGCCCCAGCTCGGACCCGTTCGGGCCGGACACGGTCCCCGGCACCGACACCTCGGTCGAGGCCGACTCGTGCCGCGACTCGTCGGCGGCGATCTCGTGCGGATGGGCCGGCCCGGCCCGCACGACCCGCCAGGCCGGGTTCCACCACGGCAGCGCGCGCAGTTGCTCGTCGATGAAGTCGCGCAGCAGCGTCAGGTCGAACGACTTCGGCGCCGGCGGCCGGCCGACCAGCCGTGGCCAGTGGGTCAGCGTCGACAGCAGCTGCGGGCTCAGCGTGCGTCCGGCCGTCTCCATCGACGCAGCGTAGCCGCGTCAGGCGCGGCGGCGCTTGCGTGCCGGGACCGCCGGTGAGCGGCGGGCCGCGGCGAGCACCATGGCGCCGACCGCCACCACGATCAGGGCCGGGATCAGCCAGTCGGTCAGCACGAACGGGGTCGACGGGGCGGGCGGCTGCGCCTGCTGCGGCGCGGGGGCGTTGCCGACGTCGGAGAACAGGCCGGGGGCCGCCGAAGCCGTCGGGGTGGCGCCGTGGCCGGCGAGGGCCTGCGTGAGGGCGTCCGAAGGACCGGCGGTCGGGGGCGTCCAGCCGGCCGGCGCCGGGGTGGCCGGGCCCGAGTACGTGAACTTCAGCGTGCCCTTGACGGCCTCGCCGTCGGAGGCGACGGACTGGTAGGCCACCGTGTACGCGCCCTGCTCCGGCCAGTGCGAGACGACGACGACGGCCGGGTAGCCGGTGTTGTACACGCGCGGCTCGAACTTGCCGTCGACCAGGAAGTACTCGGTGACCGGCTTGTCCAGGCGCTTCGGCTGGCCGCCGCGCCACGACGACTCGACGCGCCGGCCCGACGGGGTCGTCACCGTGAACCAGGCGTAGGACGCCGGCGTCTCGGTGAAGTACAGCGTCAGCTCCGCCATCGGCTGGCTGACGGTGCTGTCGGCGACCGGGTCGGACATGGCAAGCTGGCCGTGCGCCGCGGCGGGCGACGCCGGCAGCAGCAGGGCGGCGACGACGAGGAGGACCGCCCCCGCTCGGACCGGCAATCGCATCGACACATGATGCCGGGTTCCGCAGTGCGCTTCAAGCCGCTAAATTCACATCCCTAACGAACCCGCCGCCCCGGGAGACCCCTCGTGCCGAACGCCCGACCGACCGCCCGCGCCGGCCTCGCGCTCGCCGTGCTGCTCGCCTTCGCCGCCGCCTGCGGCGACGACCCCGCCCCGCCCGCTTCGCCGGCCACCGCCGCCGCGCCCGCCTCCACGGCGCCGGCGATCGCCACCTCCGTCATCACGTCGCCCACGGCGCAAGCCGACGCGTCGCCCACGGCGAAGGCGGTGAACAAAGAGGTCTCGTACACGATCGTGAAGCGCCGCGCGAACCCGCCGACCGGGCGCGTCGAGGTCGCCAAGGGCGACGTCGTGCGCATCACCGTCACCAGCGACGAGGCCGACGAGCTGCACGTGCACGGCTACGACCTGGAGCTGCCGCTCGCCGCCGGCACGCCGGGCTCGCTCACGCTGACGGCCGACAAGACCGGGCTGTTCGAGGTCGAGACGCACAAGTCGCACCTGGTGCTCTTCCAGCTCGTGGTGCGCTGAGTGTCCGGGCCCATCGTGCTCGCCCACGGCGTGGGCGGGCGGCAGGACCTGCCGCTGACCCCGGCCCAGCTGGCCATCGGGGCTGCGCTGGCGCTCGTCGTGTCGTTCGTCGTGCTGGGCGTGGCGTGGCGGGAGCCGCGCCTCGACCCCGACGCCGGGCGCCCGGCACCCGGCTGGCTCGCCCGGTCGGCCTCGGCCCTCGCCTGGCCGCTGCACATCGCCGGCGTTGCGCTCCTGGTGGTACTGCTGGTGCAGTTCTTCCGCGCCGACGACGAGGACAATCCGGCCGCCGGGCTGGTGTACGTCCTGTTCTGGGTCGGGCTCGTCCCGCTGTCGCTGCTGTTCGGCTCGGGCGCCTGGCGCACGCTCAACCCGCTGCGCACGATCGTGCGGCTGGTCCGCCGCGACGGCGGCCGCGCGCTGCCGGAGGGGCTGGGCTACTGGCCGGCCGCCGCCGGGCTGTTCGCGTTCGCGTGGCTGGAGCTCGTCGCGCCCGACCGCGCCACGCTGCCGGTGCTGGGCGCGTGGCTGGCCGTCTACGCCGCCGCCATGCTCGCCGGCGGCCTCGTCTACGGCACCGCGTGGTTCGACCGCGGCGACGCCTTCGAGACGCTCGGCGACCTCGTCGGCCGGCTCTCGTTCGTCGGCCGCCGCTCCGACGGCACGCTCGTCTGGCGCAACCCCCTCGACGGCATCGCCGGGCTGCGCCCCGCCCCCGGGCTCGTCGCCGTCGTGGTGGTGCTGCTCGGCTCGACGTTCTTCGACGCCCTGTCCGGCGCGCCGTTCTGGCTGCGCTTCGTGCAGGAGAACGGGCTGCCCGCGCCGCTGACCGCCACGCTCGGGCTGCTCGCCGTCATCGGCGCGGTCGCCGGGGCGTACCAGGCGGCCACCCGCGCCGCCGGGCGCCGGGGCCGCGCGTCGGCCGAGCGCACGCCCGGCGAGCTCGCCCACTCGATCGTGCCGATCGCGGTCGGCTACGTGGTGGCGCACTACTGGTCGCTGTTCGTCCTGGAGGGCCAGCGCACGGTCGCGCTGCTGTTCGGCGATGAGGACTTCGACGCGTACAGCGGCGTCATCACCCCGACCGGCGTGGCCAACCTGCAGGTGACGGTGATCGTGCTCGGCCACCTCGTCGGCACCGTCCTCGCCCACGATCGTGCCCTGCGGCTGTTCCCGCGCGCCCGGGCCGTCACCGGCCAGATCCCGCTGCTGGGCCTGATGGTGGTGTACACCGTCGCCGGGTTGTTCCTGCTCTTTGCGGGCTGAACACGAGAAGACCGGCGGCACGAGGGAGGAGTGCCGCCGGTCTGGCTCATATATGTAAATCGAGACCGAGTTCTCGAGGTAAGTGGTGCGAGGATCTGCTTTCGACCCCTTCAAGTGGTGCTGAAGAAAGCATCGCGGACCGGACTTGGCGGGCACTTGGCGCTCACTTGCGCCAATGTGTCGCCCGCACGACACCGGAAAAAAGTCAGCGCACCGCGGACTCGAGAGCGAGGCGTTCCGCAGCGGCGGCGCGCACCTCGGGCGTCTCGATCGGGTCGTCGCGCAGGTACTCCACGCGCCGCTCGAGCTTCTCGTCGAGCAGGACGTGCCGCACCGCGAGCGCGCGCACGTCGGCCTCGCAGTCCCACAGGCCCTCGGTGAGCGCTCCGGCGCACGCGGCCGGCTCCAGGGTGAGGCGGGCGCGCAGGTAGGTGGCCCGCTCGAACGAGTGCGGGCTGAACCACAGCGACCGGATCCGCGGCAGCGCCCGCTGCGCGGCGTCGCCGCCGACGCGGGCCAGGCCGTCGACGATCCGGTCGTAGCCGCACATGTCGTCGGGGCGGCGGTCGAGCCACTCGAGGCCGGCCAGCAGGGCGGGTCCGTCGGACTCGTCGCCGTGCTCGGCCAGGACGCACAGGCTCTGCCAGTAGGCGCCGGAGCCGGGGTCGGCGGCCACGCGCCGGGCGGCCGGCAGCGCCTCGAGGGCGGGCCCGGCCAGGCATTCGTAGGCGGCCTCACGCAGGTCGTCGGCCTCTTCAAGCAGCTCGCCGAGGCCGCGGACCTCCTCCGGGCCGGCGGCGAGGGCGGCGCGGATGCGCTCGTCGCGCTCGGCCCAGCCGCTCCACGGCGTGCCCGGCGGCAGGTGCGCGGGGCGCTCGCCGCTGGCGAGGCGGTCGGCGGCGACCGGTAGCAGGTCGTCCCACCAGTTCGCGGGCCACCCGGCGGCGACGGCGGTGAGCGCTTCGCGCCAGTAGGGGCCGATGTGGACGTACCGGCGCAGACTCTCGATGATCCCGTCGGACCCGGCGCGCCCGAGTGCCTCCGCGACCCGCAGGACGTGCGAGAACTCGCCGGTCTCGTCGGTGGCGGTGTAGAGCCGCGCGAGGATCGGCCCGGTGGGCAGCTGCAGGTCGCGCACGAGCCGGGCCAGGTAGACGCCCCGGTCGTCGAGGGGCAGCCAGCGGTGGTCGCGGCGGATGCAGGCGTACACGAGCTCCGGCGCGGCCGGGTCCTGTCTGGCCCGCACGGCGCCCCGGCCGAGGCCGCGTTGCAGCGCGCCGGCCCGGGTGCGGGTCGGCAGGTAGTGCCAGTCGTCGTCGAGGCTCAAGCCGTCGCCTCCGCTTCGCTCCGGCGCCGGCCCGAGCCAAACCTGTGCCTGTTGTTCGCGGCCACTCCGCTTCGCTCCGTACCGCTCATGCCGTCACCTCCGCAACGCTGCGGCGCCGACCCGAGCCAAAACTGTGCCTGTTGATCGTGACCACTCCGCTTCGCTCCGTACCGCTCATGCCGATGGAGTGTGCGGTGTTTCCGGGCGGCGCGCCGCCGAATTCCGGTCCGGAAAATGCTTGACATTTGACGCAGACACACTACGGCGCCGGTCAGCGGCCTGGCCGCCGGCCGGCGCCGTGAGCGCAATCTCACCGCCCCGAGAGGAGATGATCACGCGCTGGCGTCGTTGATGTCGTTGTCGCTGTTGAGGCCCGAGCCGAGAAAGTTCTCGAAGCGGGAGGTGATGCTCTCCAGGCCGTGGAACACCGTGGCCGCGCCGAAGCCGCCCGACTCGTCGCCGCCACCCTCGCCGAAGCCGGCCTCGCCGAAGCCCGAGCCCGCCGCCGCGCCGAGGCCCGCCGAGTCGCCCTCGAGCGAGTAGCCGTCGGCCGCACCGAGACCGGCGCTGCCGCCGCTCTCCTGGCCGTAGGCCATGAAGGTGTGGTCTTCCTCGATCTCGGTGTGCTCGTAGTGCGTGTACTCGGTGATCTCGTAGTGGTTGCCGGCCGCATCGGTGTACTCGATGTGCTTGAGGTTCTCGAACTCTTCGTGTTCGTAGCTCTGGTGGTCCTGCTCGAGGATGCCGTACTGCGCCTGGTGGTCCTGCTCGGCGCCGTAGCCCTCGTGGGCCTCCGAAAGACCGGCGTGCTCCTGCCCGGTCTCGATCTCGCCGTACTCGCTCATGGGGGTGTTCCTCTCGGGTGCATGTCATCGGGGGGTGTTGCGCGGTGTTGCATTCAAGGTACGGCGGGCGGCAAAACACCAAATCCCGGAAACGTGCCACGCGCACATCGGCAGATCGGCCTCAATATGCACCCAACGGGGCCGCCGTGTGGCTGGTGTGCACCAGGTGGGTCACGCATTCGCCGCCCTCGAGCCGGTGCAGCAGGAACCCGGCCGGCTCGGCGACGAAACTGACCGGCCGGTCCTCGCGCATGCCGAGGTCGACCTGGCGGTAGGTGCTCGGCGCGACGCTGAGCACGGTGCCGGCGAACCCGGCGGTGACGACCCGGTGCAGATGGCCGGCGAGCACGCGGGCCACGTGCGGATGGCGGCGCACGACCTCGGCGAGCCCCGGCCCGTCGACGAGCCGGATGGCGTCCATGCCGGGGATGCCGACCCGCATCGGCGGGTGGTGCAGGCAGACGAACGCCCGTGCGTCGGTGCGGGTGGTGAGGGTCTCGTCGAGCCAGGCGAGCTGCTCCTCGCCGAGCAGGCCGGCGTCGCCGAGCTCGGGGCGCAGGGAGTCGAGCACGACGACGGTGAAATCGGGGTACTGCGCCGCGTAGTGCGTCTCGGCGAGCCCGAACGCCTGCTGCAGCGCCTCCTTGGTGTCATGGTTGCCGGCGACGAGGTGGATCGGCAGCGGGAAGCGCCCGATCAGCTCCCGCAGTACGTCGTACTCCCCTGGCCGGCCGCGGTCGACGAGGTCCCCGGTGAGCACGACGCAGTCGGGCGCCGGCTCGAGCGCGAGCACGCGCGCGAGCGCCCGGTGCAGCCCGGCGGCCGGCTCCGCCGCGAGCGCGCCGGTGGTGATGTGCGGGTCGCTGAGGTGCGCGATGAGCGGCATGCCGTCATTCTGCGCCGGACAGGCATGCGCTCGGGTCCGGCTCAAGGGGGAGTGAGCCGGACCCGAGCGGGTCAAATTTGCGCCTAGCGGGCCGCGCCGACCTTCTTGTCGGCGGGGCCGGCGGTCTCGGCCCCCTTCGCGGCCGACAGGTCCAGCGTGCTGCGCAGCATCGCCGGGCGCATGAACAGCGCCGCGATCACGCCCACCACCGCGATGCCGGCGGAGATGAGGAAGATGTGGCCGGTGGCGTCGCCGTAGGCGGCCCGGACGATGTGCTGCATCGCCTCGGGCAGCGCGCTCAGGTTGAGGTTGCTGGTCTTGGCGCCGCCGGCCGGGACCTGGATGCCCTGCGCCGCGAGCGCGTCGTTGATGTTGCTCGTGACCCGGCGGGCGAGCACGGCGCCGAGGACCGACACGCCGATCGTGCCGCCGAGCGAGCGGAAGAACGCCACCGTCGAGCTGGCCGCGCCGATGTCCTTGAGCTGCACGGTGTTCTGCACGGCGAGGACCAGGTTCTGCATGGACATGCCCACGCCGACGCCGACCAGCAGCATGCCGCCGCCGACGTACACCAGGGACGTCTCGTGGTCGATGGTCGACAGGGCGGCGAAGCCCGCGACGAGGATGATCGTGCCGGCCACGATGTAGGGCTTGATCCGCCCGCTGCTGGTGATGAGCCGGCCGACGACGATCGAGGAGACCAGCACGCCGGCCATCAGCGGGATGGTGAGCAGGCCGGCCTCGGTGGGCGTGTAGCCGCGGCCGATCTGGAAGTACTGGCCGAGGAAGACCGCGCCGCCGAACATCGCCATGCCGACCGCGAGGCTCGCCAGGATCGACAGGGCCGTGGTGCGCTGGCGCACGATCTGCAGCGGCACGACCGGCTCGGCGGCGCGAGCCTCGACCCACACGGCGAGCGCGAGCAGCACCAGGCCGGCGCCGACCATGACCGCGGTCTGCCAGGACGCCCACGCGAACGAGCCGTCGACGAAGGACACCCAGATCAGCAGCGTGCTGACGCCGGCGGCGATGAGGGTCGCGCCCAGGTAGTCGATCTTGACGTTGTCGCGGCGGACGGTGGCCAGGTGCAGGGTCTTCTGCAGCACGATCAGGGCGATCACGGCGACGGGCACGCCGACGAAGAAGCACCAGCGCCAGCCCAGCCACGAGGTGTCCACGATGACGCCGCCGAGCAGCGGGCCGCCGACCGTGGCCACGGCCATGACGCCGCCGAGGTAGCCGTTGTAGCGGCCGCGCTCGCGGGGCGGGATCATCGCGGCGATGACGACCTGGACGAGTGCCTGCAGGCCGCCCACGCCGATGCCCTGGAACGCGCGGGCGGCGATGAGCTCGCTCGTGTTCTGTGCGAGGCCGCTGATGATCGAGCCCACGACGTAGATCACGATCGAGACCTGGACGAGGACCTTCTTGCTGTACAGGTCGGCGAGCTTGCCCCAGATCGGGGTCGTCGCGGTCGCGGCGAGCAGGGTGGCGGTGACGACCCAGGTGTACTGCGTCTGGGTGCCGTTGAGCGCGCCGATGATCTTCGGCAGCGCGGTCGAGACGATCGTGGAGCTCACCATCGCCACGAAGAGCGCCAGCAGCAGGCCGCTGAGCGCCTCCAGGACCTGCCGATGGGTCATCGGCTCCTCGGTTTGCGTCTGACTCATCGGGTTGCCTCCAGGGCGGTGCGGTCGGTCGTCGCGTACTGGGCGGCGACCAGAGATTGAACGAAGCGGCGCAGCAGCGCGCCGAGCAGCTCGACGTCCTCGCGGGTCCAGTCGCGCAGGGCGTCGGCGAGCAGGGTGGCGTAAAGCTCGTTGGCGCGGCGCATGGCGTCGCGGCCCTCGTCGGTGAGCTCGAGGAAGCTGGCCCGCCCGTCGTGAGGGTCGGCGACCCGGCGTACCAGCCCGTCCTGGACGAAGGCGCTCACCGCCCGGCTGGTCGTGGACTGGTCCAGCGCGCAGGCGGCGGCGAGCTCCTTGAGGTGGCAGCCGCCGGCGAGCCGGTCGATGGCGCCGAGCATGGCGGCCACCCCGGGCGCGATGGTCGGGTGCTCGTGCTGGTGCTGCTGCTTCACCAGGCGCACGACCTTCATGAGCTCGCGCACCTCGACGAGCAGCGCGTCGACGTGGTCCACCGGATCCCTCCCAGTAGTGCCTGAATACTTGCCTGATACAAGCATTCAAAAAACTTGCCCAATGAGCAAGTTTTCCCGGTGAGAAGTAGGTAACATCGAGGCGTGAAGGCCGGCCTGCGGGAACGCAAGAAGATGGCGACCCGGCAGGCCTTGCACGAGGCCGCCGTGGCGCTGTCGATCGAGCACGGCCTGGAAAAGGTCACCGTGGAGGCGATCGCCGACGCGGCCGAGGTGTCGCGCCGGACGTTCTCGAACTACTTCGCGAGCAAGGAAGAGGCGCTGCTGTACGGCGACGAGCTGCGCATGCGCCTGCTCGTCGACGCGGTGCAGCAGCGCCCGCCCGCGGAGCCGCCGTGGGCCGCGCTGACGGGCGCGGCGATGGACGTCCAGCACGACCTGGGCGCGCGCGACCCCGGCTGGGTCGCCCAGGTGCGGCTCGTGCGCCGGCACCCGGCGCTGGCCGCGCAGCAGGTCTCGACGTACGCCTCGCTGGAGGACGAGCTCACCGCGGCGATCGCCTCGCGCGCGGCCGACTCACCGGCGTGCGCCGTGCGCGCCCGCCTGATGACCGCCGCGTTCCTGGTCGCGATGCGGGTGGCGGTGCAGGAGTGGCTGGACCGCCCGTCCGGCACCCCCCTGGCGGACGTGATGCGCGAGTGCCTGGCGCAGATGGGCTCCGCGTTCCGCTAGGGCATGTCTCCTGGATCTTGGTGGGATGATCCATACCATCCGGATTGTTACCCGCACGCCATGACTGCCCGATTCGAACTCACGGACGCCGAGTGGGACCTGCTGCGCCCGTTGCTGCCCGCT